>DROK01000278.1 GCA_011321895.1 Thermodesulfatator atlanticus | reverse complement strand
TGGCTTTGGTGGCCTGTATGAGGAAGCTAGCCCTAATCTGCTGGGCCCACTACAAAATGGCCCTGGCTTCTACTCATTGACAGGCCACACAGTATCTCCACGCTTTGAAATGCGTGGGAGGGGGTGACATTTTTGCTTTGCAGTTAGGGGTGACTAAATCGCCTAGCAATAACACCCCATAACAAAGGGGGTTGACAGCGTCTCAAGCCCCCGTTATTTTTAGAGCCGCTGGGTCGGTAACTCAGTTGGTAGAGTATCGGCCTTTTAAGCCGAGAGTCGCAGGTTCGAGTCCTGCCCGACCCACCAGATTAAAAGGTGTCCCCGTCGTCTAGCCAGGTCCAGGACACCGGCCTTTCACGCCGGCAACAGGGGTTCAAATCCCCTCGGGGACGCCATCTTTCCCTTCCTTATGCAAATAGAAATCCTAGCCGCCGAAAGTCTTGGCGTCCGCTCTATGGCCACTTTTATCCGCACCAGGGATTTAACCATGATGATAGACCCTGGTGCCGCCCTGGGTCCAAAAAGATACGGCTTACCCCCAGATGAAATCGAATGGCAAAGGCTTAGGGAACTAAAGGATAAAATTCGCCAAAAACTCAAAGAATGCGACCTGGTAGTGATCACCCACTATCATTACGATCACTATGATCCAGAGTGGGCCAAGGATTTCAAGGGCAAAAGGGTCATCTTGAAAGACCCATTTAACGCCATAAACCGCAACCAGGCCCAGCGCGCCCGGGAACTTTTAAAACGCCTTGAGAGCAACCAGATTTTTTGGGAAACAGCCGAGGAAAAGGAAATCATCTCCGGTACCACTCAGATCATCCTCTCCCCTTCCCTCACCCACGGCCCGGAAAGGCGTTTCGGCGGCGTGGTGAGCGTCTTTGTCAAAGAAGACGGATTCGGGTTTCTTCATTCTTCTGACCTCAATGGTCCGGTCGAGGAAAAGGCCGTCTCATTTATCAAAGAAATGCGGCCTCAGGTCCTTTTTTTAGACGGACCGGCTACTTATTTGGGGCCCAGATATGGCCTAGATTTTCTTAAGCGGGCCCAAAAGATGCTCCAGGAACTACTGCTTGAATTACCCCTCAAGACTTTAATAATCGACCATCACACCCTGCGTGATCTTGCCTGGAAAAACTGGGCTAAGCCCATTTTAGAGGTAGCCGTGCAACAGGGCACCCGCGTTCTCACGGCGGCGGAATATATGAACGAAGAACCCCTGCTTTTAGAAGCCTTGCGCAAAGAGCGTTATAAGGCTAGTAGAAAAAATTAAATTTTGCGCCGAAACGTCTTGACACTTAGGCAATACCTGGTTACCTAGCGGCCACAAAGAAAAAGGGGGAGCAGTATGAGCTTAGCAAATTTTCTTTTTACCTCCGAGTCAGTCACCGAAGGACATCCTGACAAGGTAGCGGATCAAATTTCAGACGCCATCCTGGACGCCATCATAGAAAAAGACCCTTACGCCCGGGTGGCCTGTGAGACCATGGTAAATACGGGGATGATCCTGATTGCCGGAGAAATAACCACCGAAGCCCGGGTGGAATATTCCAAGATCGCCCGCGGGGTGGTGAAAGAAATCGGCTATAACCATTCAGACCTGGGCTTTGACTGGCAGACGTGTGCGGTCCTTACCAGTATTGACCGTCAAAGCCCGGACATTGCCATGGGCGTTGACCGTGGCGAAGAAATAGGCGCTGGGGACCAGGGGCTCATGTTCGGCTACGCCTGTGACGAGACGCCTGATTACATGCCGATGCCCATCTGGTACGCGCACCGCCTGGCCATGAGGCTGGCAGAGGTACGCAAAAAGGGCATCTTACCTTTCCTGCGCCCGGACGGTAAAACCCAGGTCACGGTGGCCTATGAAGACCGCAGGCCCAAATTCATCCACACCGTGGTAATCGCCGCCCAGCACGAACCCTGGGTGGAATACAAAGAATTGCGGGAAGCCATTATAGACGAAGTCATTAAGAAGGTTATCGCCCCCGAACACCTTACCGGAGAAACCAAGTTCCTGGTCAATACCACCGGGCGCTTTGTCATCGGGGGTCCACTGGCTGACTGCGGCATGACCGGGCGTAAAATTATCGTTGACACTTACGGCGGCCGGGGCCACCACGGTGGGGGAGCTTTTTCAGGGAAGGACCCCACCAAAGTGGACCGTACTCCTTCTTATTACGCTCGTTACGTGGCCAAGAATATGGTGGCCGCAGGGGTGGCCAGGGAGCTTGAAGTCCAGGTGGCCTATGCCATCGGTGTGCCAGAACCCATAGCTATCAACGTCAACACTAACGGGACTAACAATATCCCGCTTGAAAGAATCGTTGAAATCATCAAAGAACTTTTCGATTTCCGGCCCCGTCACATGATCGAATATCTCGACATGAGACGTCCTATCTACCGGAAAACAGCGGCTTACGGACATTTTGGTCGACCGGAACCGGAGTTTACCTGGGAAAGGCTCGATATGGTGGAAAAGATCAAAGAGCTGGCTGGTTTGGACTAAAGGCGAACAAACAAGGAGGCAAATCCATGCAATACCATGTTAAAGATCTCGGGTTGGCGGAAAAGGGTAAGTTGAGGATAGAATGGGCCGGGCGCGAAATGCCGGTGCTCAAGCAGATCCGCAGGCGTTTTATCGAGGAAAAGCCGCTGGCGGGCATCCGTATCGGGGCCTGCCTACACGTGACCACCGAAACGGCCAACCTGATGGACGTCCTGAAGAGCGGTGGTGCCGAGGTGGCCCTGTGTGCCTCAAACCCCCTTTCCACGCAGGACGACGTCGCCGCCGCCCTGGTGAAATATTACGAGATCCCGGTCTTTGCTATTCGCGGTGAGGACCGCGACACTTACTACGCCCACATAAAAGCGGTCCTAGATATCGAACCTCATATCACCATGGACGACGGGGCGGACCTTATTTCTACCCTGCACGCCGAGTTCCCGGAACGGGCCGCCAAGGTCATCGGGGGGACGGAAGAGACTACTACCGGGGTTATCCGGTTAAGGGCCATGGCCAAAGACGGTGCCCTGAAATACCCGGTAATTGCGGTAAACGACGCCCTTACCAAACACCTTTTCGACAACCGTTATGGTACTGGCCAGTCCACCATCGACGGCATCCTGCGGGCTACCAACCGCCTGCTGGCGGGCTCAATTTTTGTGGTAGCCGGTTACGGCTGGTGTGGACGCGGAGTGGCGATGCGGGCCCGGGGGATGGGGGCCAGGGTCATTGTTACGGAAGTTGACCCGCTCAAGGCCCTGGAAGCGGTAATGGATGGTTTCGACGTCATGCCCATGGACGAAGCCGCTGAAAAGGGCGACTTCTTCTGCACCTTAACCGGTGACATCCACGTGATCCGCAAGGAACACTTCTTGAAGATGAAAGACGGGGCCATCGTGGCCAATTCCGGCCACTTTAACGTGGAGCTTGACCTGGATGGCCTGAAGAGCATCTCTAATGAGGTGCGCCGCGTGCGCGACCACGTGGACGAATACACCCTGGTTAACGGGAAAAAGATATACGTGCTCGCTGAGGGGCGTTTAGTAAATCTCGCGGCAGCTGAGGGGCATCCTTCGGCGGTCATGGATATGAGTTTTGCCAACCAGGCCCTGTGTGCGGAATACCTGGTAAAACATGGCAAAGAGCTGGAAAATAAAGTCTATAAAGTGCCTGAGGATATAGACCGGGCGGTGGCGGAGATGAAGCTTGCCGCCATGAACATCAAAATTGACCGTCTCACCCCGGAGCAAGAAAAATATCTTTCTTCCTGGGAAATGGGCACTTGATGAAACCACTAGCGGTATGCCTGGTAAGCGGGGGGCTTGATTCCTGCGTGGCCGCGGCCGTAGCCGCCCAGGATTATGAACTTGCCTTTCTGCACGTCAACTATGGCCAGCGCACCGAGGCCCGGGAACTGCGTGCTTTCCATGAAATCGCTGATTTTTATAAGGTCAAACATCGTTTAGTTACCGAGGTTCCCGCCCTCAAACAGATAGGCGGCTCGGCCCTCACCGACCCCAATATCGCCGTGCCTGAAGATGAGCCCTCGCCAGACCGCATTCCCATCACGTATGTCCCCTTCCGAAACGCCCATTTTCTGGCCATTGCTGTTTCCTGGGGGGAAGTCCTGGGGGCCAAACGGATTTTTATCGGGGCCAGCCAGGTGGATTTCTCCGGGTATCCGGACTGTCGCGCTTCCTTTTTCACCGCCTACAACCAGGTCATTAAAGAAGGCACCAGACCGGAGACGGAAATCCTCATTGAGACCCCGCTCATTAACCTGACCAAGGCGGAAATCGTAAAACTTGGACAAAAATTGGGGGCCCCCCTCCACCTGACCTGGTCCTGTTACCAACGAGAAGACGTGGCCTGTGGGCGCTGTGAATCCTGCCTCCTGCGTCTTAAAGGTTTCCGCGAAGCCGGCCTGAAAGACCCTATCCCTTATGAAAACGGATAAAGCCAAGGTCTTTGAATGCAAAAGATGTGGCTTTTGTTGTCAGGGAGAGAGTACGGTCTCGCTGTCCCCTGAAGAGCAGGAACAAATCGCTTCCTATCTGGGACTCAAACTGGAAGAATTTCTGGAAAAATATACCGTAAAGCGGGGTCGCCGGGTGGAGATGAAAACGGTAGCCGGACACTGTATCTTTTATCAAGAAAAAGAAAGCCTCTGCCTTATTCATCCCGTAAAACCCTTCCATTGTAAACAATGGCCCCTCCACCCCAGTATCCTGAAAGACAGGGAGAGTTTTGAGATCATACGCCGCACCTGCCCTGGTTTTTCACCCGAAGCCTCCTGGGAGGATGTAAAAAAACTACTTCCGTCCTCCCCAAAACCCTCCAATTCCGGGCAAAAATAGCCAAAATTTCACAATTCTAAAATTTAAGTTTTTAGTTAATTTAGTTAAACGCACGAAACACTGAATAATTACATAAAAATTTTTAAAAAATTTTGATTAAAGACCTTAACAAAAGATAATTAAAATTATTATTAAATAATAGACATAACATATGATTGACAAAAATTTTTTTGAAAAAAAGATAAATTATATTTTTCAAGAGCCTTTTCATATTCAAACTCGAAATATAAAACCACATTATAAAGGCGAATAATATTATTTTGGAATTATCAAGGAAAATTAATATGTCTCTCAAAAATATTGAGAACATAGTTCCATATTTTAAAGAAAAGATAGAATATCTCTATC
>DROK01000277.1 GCA_011321895.1 Thermodesulfatator atlanticus | reverse complement strand
TTTTGCTTGGTAATGTTAATTTTTAACTTAAGTTTTTTGGTTTTATTGGATATTACTTACTAATAGAAGTAATGATAAAAAGCAATTTTGGATATACAAAATCTCAAATTCTGGGTTTAATAACTAAAAATATTTCTTCTTGATAAGAACTAATAATTTCAATTTTTCGAATAAAATTTAATTTAAATTGAAGTTTTTTCTATCTTCCCGATACTCGTTTAAAAGGCGCTTGAATAATTATTTCGATAAATTTTGAAGTCCCTTACATTTAGCTCTGCATTTGGCTTTTGATCTTCCTCGCCGCTTTAAAACTTATAAATTTCACTGAAGAGCGGGGCTTCAATGCTGAGTGATTCTAACCAGTAATGAGCATGTTCTTAAATGATAGATTCAAGAGGTCCTCTTAATTTCTGAAGAGATCGCCAGTAGCTGATATTTGGAAAGTGTCGCAGGTCAAAAATGCCTCATTTAAGCGAGCAATAAGACTTCTGGGGTAAAAAGGGGATCCGTTCCCATTTTGGCTGCTTCTTGCTGGTCACTGGGACCTTGTCGATCTGACCGGGAGAAAATTCTTTTTGAGAAAAGCCCCAAACCCCATTATAATCTCTTCGGATCGGTATTTAGGAGGAGCCAGCATGCCGGTGGCAAGCATTGAGGAAGCCCTGGAAGATATCAGGGCGGGCAAGATGGTCATCGTAACCGATGACGAGGACCGGGAAAACGAAGGGGACTTGGTCATGGCGGCGGAAAAGGTTACCCCGGAGGCCATAAATTTTATGGCCAAATACGGACGGGGGTTGATCTGTCTGGCCTTGCCTCCGGAAGACGTTGAGCGGCTCCAGCTGCCTTTACAACCCCGGCGCCACGGTACCCGCTTTGACACGGCTTTTACCGTTTCCATAGAGGCCCGTTACGGGGTGACCACCGGTATTTCCGCCTACGACCGGGCCCACACCATCAAAGTAGCCATAGACCCTAAAAGTGGCCCGGAAGATATCGTGACCCCGGGCCACGTCTTTCCCATCCGGGCAAGGGAAGGGGGCGTGCTGGTACGCGCCGGTCACACGGAGGCCTCGGTGGATTTGGCCCGTCTGGCGGGACTTAAGCCGGCCGGGGTGATTTGTGAGATCATGAACGATGACGGCAGCATGGCCCGTATGCCAGATCTAGAAAAATTTGCCACCAAACACGGCCTAAAGATCATAACTATCCGTGACCTGATCGCTTACCGCTTAAGAAACGAATCGCTGGTCAAAAGAGAAGTGGAGACCCGCCTTCCTACTCCCTGGGGAGAATTCAGGCTCTACGCCTATACCAATATTATTGATCCGTTCACCCACGTGGCCCTGGTTATGGGAGAGGTAAACGAGGAGCCGGTCTTGGTGAGGGTCCATTCGGAATGTCTTACGGGAGACGTTTTCGGTTCGCTGCGGTGTGATTGTGGGCCTCAGCTGGTCCGGGCCCTTGAGATGATCAGCGAGGAGGGCCGGGGAGTCCTCCTTTATTTGAGGCAGGAAGGACGCGGGATAGGGCTCCTTAACAAACTCAAGGCCTATGTTTTACAGGATCAGGGCAAAGATACGGTGGAGGCCAACGAAGCCCTCGGGTTCAAGCCGGATCTCAGGGATTACGGGATAGGGGCCCAGATACTCAGGGATTTAGGGGTTCGCAAGATGCGCCTCATGACCAATAACCCCAAAAAGATCATAGGGCTTGCCGGTTACGGCTTAGAGGTGGTGGAAAGGGTCCCCATTGAGATCAAACCCCACGAAGAGAATTACCGTTATCTCAAATGCAAACACGATAAGATGGGGCACCTTCTTTCTCTTTTCGAAACCCCTAAAACTAAACAGGCGAGGTGATGATGGCTTATCAGGTCTTGGAAGGCGAATTCAGGGGAGAAGGGCTTAGGTTCGGCATTGTAGTAGGCAGGTTCAACAGTCTGATCTCCAAAAAACTCCTTGAAGGGGCTCTGGATGCCCTTTCAAGACACGGAGTGGCCCTTGACCAGGTGGCGGTGGCCTGGGTGCCGGGCTCCTTTGAGATCCCTTTAGTGGCCAAGAAGATGGCCGCTTCCCAAAAATACGACGCCGTCATTTGTCTGGGGGCCATTATCAGGGGAGCCACCCCCCATTTTGATTACGTAGCTGCAGAGGCCAGCAAGGGGATCGCACAGGTAATGCTGGAGACGGAAGTGCCGATCTCCTTCGGGGTCTTGACCTGCGATACCATCGAGCAGGCCATCGAAAGGGCGGGTACCAAGGCCGGGAACAAGGGGTTTGAGGCCGCTATGGCCGCTCTGGAGATGGCCAATCTTTTGCGTAAGCTCTGATGAGTCTCAGGAGAAGGGCCCGCGAAATAGCCGTCCAGATCTTGTATCAGGCCGAAGTGGCAGGGGTGCCTTTTTCAGAGGCCTTTGCCACTTATGAAGGTTATTTTAAGCCGTCCCCCAAGGTCCTTTCCTTTGCCCGGGAATTGGTTAACGGGGTAGCGGAGAAACAAAAAGAAATAGACGAAATTATCGAGCGTTTCTCCAAGCACTGGAAACTTTCCCGCATGTCCGCCATTGACCGTAATATTTTGCGTTTGGCCACCTATGAATTGCTTTTCCGGCCTGACATCCCTCCCAAAGTTTCCATCAACGAGGCGGTAGAATTGGCCAAAGCCTTTGGGACCGACGAATCGGCTTCTTTTGTGAACGGCGTCCTGGACGCCATCTACAAAAAGCTGGTCAAAGAACAGGAAAAGAAGCTGCTGTCTGCCGTCTAATTTAACCCTCTCCTTTTCCCGAAATTAAAGTTTTTAAGCCCCTTTTCGAAAAAATAGATAGACTGCGTGGTATGAAAAACCGGTCAGGATCTCTGGTGATGTCCTCTCCTACCATCCTAATTGTGGATGATGACAAGAGTTTACAGGAATTTTTAGAGATTTTTCTGAGTAAGGAGGGTTTTAAGGTCAAGGTAGCCGGAGACGGCGAAGAGGCCCTGGCTTTTCTTGCCGAAAATCCGGCGGACCTCGTTCTGGCCGATATCCGGATGCCCCGCCTGGACGGCATTTCTTTTTTGAAGGCCTTGCGGGAGCGCGGTCTTAATCTCCCGGTAATTATGATCACCGCTTACGCGTCCCTTGACACTGCGGTGGCCGCCAAACAAGAAGGGGCTTTTGATTACGTAGCCAAACCCTTCAAACTGGATGAATTGAGAAAGCTTATCGCCCGGGCTCTTTCCCAGGCGAGGGGCTCTAGCGGGGCCCAGGGGCACGAATTCATGGGGCTGATCGGCAGGAGCCCTGCCATCCGGCGGGTCTTTGAGATGATCCCCCGGATCGCCAACGCCCCTTCAAACGTGCTTATCACCGGGGAGTCAGGGACCGGAAAAGAACTGGTGGCCCGGGCCATCCATAAACTATCGCCCCGCCGGGACAAGCCCTTTGTGGTGGTAAATTGTGGGGGGATCCCTCCGAATCTGCTGGAAAGCGAACTTTTTGGTTACAAGGCCGGGGCCTTTACCGGAGCCACCCGGGACAAGGAAGGTCTCTTTTTAAAGGCCCACCAGGGGACCATCTTTCTGGATGAGATCGGGGAACTGCCCCTTGAAATGCAGGTAAAACTCCTGCGGGTGGTGCAGGAAAAGGTGGTATTGCCCCTGGGTGCCACCAAGGAAATAAAAATCGACGTGCGCATTATCTCGGCCACCAACCGGGATCTGGCCAAAGAGGTCCTCGAAGGCAATTTTCGGGAAGACCTTTATTACCGCCTGAACGTGATCACCCTTGAGCTACCCCCCTTGCGGGAGCGCCGGGAAGACATTCCCCTGCTGGTGGACCACTTTCTCAAGAAATACGCCCGCAAAATGGGAAAAGAGATCCAGGGGATCTCGGACTTCGCCTTGAAAGCCCTTATGGAATATGACTTTCCGGGAAACGTCCGTGAGCTGGAAAATATCATCGAGCGCTCGGTGGCCCTGGAAACCGGGCCCCTGATTCTGCCCGAAAACCTGGTCCTTTCCCGCCGCCAGAAAACAGATACCAGGACCTTCTCCGTCACCCTTCCTGAAAACGGCCTGGATCTTGAGTCTTTTTTGGCAGAGATAGAGGTTTCTCTCCTGAAACAGGCCCTGGCCCGCACCGGTGGTAACAAGACCGAGGCGGCCAAACTCCTTGGCCTCAATTTTCGCTCCTTTCGTTACCGTCTGGCCAAATATGGTCTTTCATGAGAGAAGAAAAAAGCATTAAACGCTTCCAGCTTCTGAGGTCCTTTCTAATAATCTTGGGGACCTTCTTTTTTGTTTTTGCCTATTTTGAAGATAATATCTTTGATTTTCGCTCTTTTCTGGTGCTTTTGGGCTTCTGGCTGGTAAGCGTCTTTTTTTACGTATTATTCAAACGAGGGGGCTTTAAGAAAGAATTTCTCTTGCTTGAACTCTTTGCCGACCTGGTCTTACTAAGCCTTTTGGTTTATTTCACGGGAGGAAGAGACAGCCCCTTTATCTTTCTTTACCCTTTGCTCATTTTTACCGCGAGCTTTCATTTTGGCCGCCGGGGAGCAGACGTTTTTACCCTGGCCGCCCTCCTGTTATATAGCCTTATCTTCTGGAAACCGCCGCGGCCTGAATTCTTCTCTCCGGAGACAATCCTTCAGTTTTTTGTCCCTTTGGGGGCGATGGGGTTACTCGGGGCCCTGGCCCTCAAATGGGCGGAAGAGGTCCGGCAGACCAGGGAGAAATACCGTCAGGCAAGTGAGGCCCTCTTCCGGGCGGAAGAGCTGCACCGCCATATCCTCCATTCCCTGGCTTCCGGGTTGATTATTACGGATCTCAATTACGTGATAGTTTCTGCTAATCAGGCGGCGGAAGAAATCCTGGACCAAAAAGACCTCCAAGGCAAGAGACTTGATCAGGTCATCCCTGGCCTTGACCTGGCCGTCCATTCTCAGAGGGCTGAGCTGGTTATAAAGAAAAGCCCCGCCCGGTATCTGGGTTACAGCCTCTTTCCCCTCAAGGACGAACGGGAGACCGTTTTCGGTTATGGCTTTATCTTTCAGGATATTACCGAGATAAAGGAACAGGAGAGGCGGCTCAGACAGGCCGAACACCTGGCTGCCCTGGGGACCATGGCTTCCGGTCTGGTTCACGAAATAAAAAACCCGCTGGCCTCTATTTGCGGGGCGGTGGAGTTTTTGAAAGAAGGGTCTCTCGTCAAACCGGAAGGGCAACGGCTCCTTGAGATCATCTCCCGCGAGACGGCCCGGCTGGACAAACTGGTCAACGATTTTCTCCTCTTTGCCCGCCCGGGGGAGGGGACCCCTGGCTGGGTTTCCTTAAAAAAGCTCCTGCGGGAGACCTATGAAGAATTAAAGCTGGTTAGAGCCGATTTTTTTCTCAAAGAATCCTTGCCGGAGAAACTTCACCTTTTCCTGGAACAGGGGCGTCTAAAACAAATCCTTTTAAACCTTTTTTTAAACGCCCTCGAAGCCACTGAGGAACAGGTGATAATAGAAGTATGGTTTGAGCCGAACCGTGACCAGGGCCGGCTCTTTTTCCGGGACAACGCCGGGGGGATCCCGCCTGAGATAGTTGACCGCATCTTTGAACCATTTTTTACCACCAAACCCCAGGGGACCGGGCTGGGCCTGGCGGTGGTTTACAGCCTGGTAAAAAACTGGGGTGGAACCATTACGGTAGAGCCAGGGCCCCAAGGGACCACCTTTGTCCTTTCCCTGCCCAAAGAGAAGTTTTCCCTGAAAGACTAAAATTTTTCTCCTTCACCCCAACCGGGCTTTTTATCGCTAGCCATCCCCACTTTGTCCCACCCATCTCCTTAGGAGTAAACCCAATATTTTGTGGCCAATCAGATTAATTTTTCCCATATTTAGTGTTTAAAGTTTTACTTGACACAGACGATAAGGTCTTACTAGCTTGAGGTGGTATAAAGTGGTAGAAAGTGGCCGGAGGTGGTGATTGAGATTTCGGGGGCGCTCAACCCATACCCTGGACAGCAAGGGGCGTCTTAGCATTCCGGCCCGGTTTAAGGAGGTTTTGAAGCAGCGCTACGGTAACGCCACCCTTATTATGACCAACACTCCGGAGTGTTTGCAGGTGTATCCGTGGCCGGAATGGCAGGCCCTGGAGGAGCAGCTTTTGGGGTCCCCCGTAGCCCCTCCGGAACTTACCCTTTACAAGCGTTATTTTTTGGGTTCCGCCGAGGAGTGTCAGCCTGACCGTCAGGGGCGGATCCTGATCCCGGCCCACCTCAGGCAGGAAGCAGGTATTGATAGAGAGGTGGTCTTACTTGGCATGCTTAACCATTTCGAAATTTGGAGCCCCAAACGGCTGGAAGATGAATTTAAACGCGCCCGAGAAAATTTTGAACAACTCAGCACCACGGTCGCCGGACTACTCTCAAAAGGACAAGCCTTATCATGAAAGTGTCCTTTTAGAAGAGGCGCTCAGGTGGCTCGCCGTCCGGCCAGGGGGAGTTTACGTGGACGGGACGGTGGGGCTGGCCGGGCACGCGCAAGCCATCCTGGAGGCTTCTGGCCCGGATGGTTTTCTGGTGGGTTTTGAGTGGAACGAATCCTCCTATGAACTTGCGCTTAAAAGACTGCGTCCTTTTGGGGACCGGTTTGTTTTGGTGCGGGAAAATTTTGCCCAGATAAAAGAGGTCCTTGAAGGACTGGGCAAGGTCCCGGTGGACGGCATCCTGTTAGACCTTGGTCTTTCTTCTTTTCTTCTGGAAGGCAGCGGCCGGGGCTTTAGCTTCCTGCGGGATGAACCCCTTGATATGCGCATGGACCAAAGGCTTCCCCGTACCGCCAAAGACCTGGTCAACCAGTTGAGCCGGCTTCAACTGGAGGAGCTCATCCGGGCTTACGGGGAAGAGCGGTTTGCCGGCCGAATCGCCCGGGCCATCTGTGAGGCCCGGCGTAAAGCCCCCATTAAAACCACCAGGGAGCTTGCGGAAATCATTTGGCAGGCGGTACCTGCCAGTTACAGACGGGGAAGGTTACATCCGGCCACCAGGACCTTTCAGGCCTTACGGCTGGCGGTTAACCGGGAGCTTGAAAACCTTAAACGGTTCTTGGAACAGGCCCCGGAGGTATTAAAGCCAGGGGGAAGGCTCGTGATAATCTCCTTTCACTCCCTGGAAGACCGGTTGGTCAAACAGGCCTTCCGGCATGACCAAAGGCTTGAGCCGCTGACCAAGAAGCCGATTTTACCCTCGCCAGAAGAGGTCAGCCGTAACCCCAGGGCGCGGAGTGCCAAACTGAGAGCAGCCCAAAAAACCGTCGAGGAGGTTTAACCATGGGGGCACCACAGGCAGCCTATACCTTCACCCCCCAGGAAAGGATAAAGCGCACCAGAGCGCGCAGTTTTTCCCTTTTCCAGTATCTTTCTCTGATTCTTTTCGGGGTGTTATTGCTGTTGGTAGCGGTGGGCGGGGTCATCATTTACCAGCAATACCGTTTTTACCTGAGATTACAGCACGAGATCGCCACTTTGAGCCAACAAAAGGCCCTATTGGACCAGCGCTACCAAAAATTGACCGCCCGCGAGGTGGTTATCAAAAAGGCCAAACTTCTGGGGCTCCATCCGCCCCGTAAGGATCAGATCGTGGAGCTGGAGCTTAAGTAAAGATGAAGCGGGTCCTTTTTTTAATCCTGGTCTTTTTCTGCGGAGCCGCCTTTTTAGGGGTGGGTTCAGGTGGCTCCCGTCCCCTATCCAAGCAACAGGAGCTTGGGGCCTCAACTCTTAAAGGGCGGGTGTACGACGCCGAAAGGCGACTTTTGGCCTATTCTGAGGAGAAGAAGGGTTTTATCCTGCTTCCCCAGGTCTTCCAGCCCTCCCGGGAAAACCTTTCCCGGCTGGCCGCATTTACCGGGAAGAGCAGAGAAGAGCTGACCTTGCTCCTTGCCACCGCTGAGGCCCCTGTCTTTTTGGGGGCGCCGGCCAAGGAGTCCCCTCAGCTTAAGGGCCTGCTTTGGCAGTCCTATACCGAGAGGCAATATCCTTACGGGCCGCTTTTTGCCTCTTTTTTGGGCACTGCGGAAAAGGAAGGGCCCCTTGAGGCCTATTACCAGAAGATACTGGCCCGGGAGGGCAGTTTTCTGCGCACCGCGGTCAAGGTAGAGTTTCAAAAAGCGTTATCCAGGGACCTCCTGCGGGCCCTCAAACGGTTGCACGCCCGGGCCGGGTGCGCGGTGGTCTTGGATTTATCCTCAGGCCGGATTAAGGCCTTGGTCGGTAAAGGGGCCGAAGACCTGCTGCTGGCCCCTGAACTCAGGCTCTCCTGGGTGGGATCTCCTTTCGAAGAGGCTTACTACGACAGCATGTATGAAGGGCTGACCTCCTTTTTGAGGGCCCTGGGTTTCGGGGAACCCACCGGTGTTGATCTGCCCGGGGAAAATCCCGGGATCATGCCCCCTGAGGTTTCCTCCCTGGAAGAGGTGCGCCCCTCTCTCCTGCAAACGGTAAGGGCCCTGGCGGCTTTGCGTACGGGAAAAATCGTTTCCCCCAAACTTGGGGTGGAAGCGGGCCTTTCCCGGAAGGAAAAATATTTGATCAACGTGGAGACGGAAGAACTCGAAGACCTGGTTCCGCGGGAAAAAGGTGGGGTTTGGTGGTACGGGGGCAGCAGAAAGGCCGGGGTTTTTTTGATGATCGGGCTTTGGCCGCGGAAAGACCCCACCCTGGCCTTCGGGCTTTACGCCAAGGGGGTGAGGGCCTGGGGCCTTCCCTGTTATTACACCCGCTTTATTCCCCAGGCGGTGAAAGTGATGGCGGCGGATTTAAAATCGCCCTCAGGGCGGCCAAAAAGGGCAGCCCGCTCTCACAGGGCCCGGATGCCGAACCTGCACGGTCTAACCCTTAAAGCGGCCCTGGAAAAGTTGGTCCCCCTGGGGCTTGAGGTCCATTTTTCCGGCTTCGGGGTTACGGTAAAACAGTGGCCCGCGCCAGGGACCCCGCTTAAAGGGATAAAAGATTGTCGCTTGGTTCTCAGGTGATGAAGTTAAAAGACCTAGTCCTTGACTTAAGACCCAAAAAGATCTGGGGGGGTGAGACGGAGATCACCCACCTCACCGACGATTCCCGGGAGGTAAGGCCGGGGGCGGCTTTTGTCGCGGTAAAGGGGGCGCGGTTTGACGGGCACCAGTTCATCCCCGAGGCCGTAAGAAGGGGGGCCAGCGCCGTGATCATGGAAGAAGAAGGGCCGCTGCCTGAAGGGGTGGCCGGGGCCCTCTTGGAGGACACCAAGCACATACTTCCCCTGCT
>DROK01000276.1 GCA_011321895.1 Thermodesulfatator atlanticus | reverse complement strand
CTCGCCACCACCATATCAATGACCAAAAAGGGGATGTAAAGGAGAAAGCCGATCTCAAAGGCCGAACGCAGCTCACTGATCATGAAGGCCGGAATTAAGGTAAGGGTCTGGACGTCTTCCTTATCCTCCGGCCGGGGGGCGTGGGCCAGTCTGATCATGAGGGCCAGGTCCTTCTCCCGGGTGTTGCGAAACATAAATTCTCTAAAGGGCTTGAGCGCGCTCTTAAAAAACTCCTGGTCACTTATTTCTCCGTCCAAATAAGGCCTCACAGCCCCCTGATAGGCCTCGTTGAAAACCGGGGCCATTATGAAAAAGGTGAGGAAAAGGGCGAGAGCGATAAGGATCTGGTTGGGTGGGGTCTGCTGGGTCCCCAGGGCGTGACGGAGCAGGGAAAAGACCACCGCCAGACGGGTGAAGGAAGTGATCATGAGTAAAAGGGCCGGCGCCACGGAAAGCACCGTAAGTAACAACAGGATCTGGAGCACGGTGGCCATCTGTTCCGGGCCTTTGGCCTGTTCCAAGCCCAAACGCACCGTGGGCAGCGTCAAGGCAAAGGCCCAGGAAGGAAAGAAGACCAGTAAAATGCTCAGCTTAAGAAGCCTGCTCATCACCCTTTCCGAGTTTACAGATGAGTCTTGGCCCGCCTTCCCCGAGCCCGATCAAGAGCTTCTCCCCTTCCACTTCAAGGAGAAAAAGCTGGGCCCGGTGAGAAAGGGACCTCAGCGCCAGGATCTTGATCCCTTCTGCTCCCGGCCCCTGGCTTAGCCTGGTCTTGCGCAGGAGCCACAAAAAAAGCACCACCCCGGCACACAAAAAGAGCGCCGTACCGATTACCCTGAGATAAAGCGCCAGGTCGTTCATGACCCCAGTTGCCTCACCCTCTCCTGAGGAGAGATGATTTCCGTAAGCCTTACCGCAAAGCGGTCGTTGACCACCACCACTTCCCCCCGGGCCATGAGGCGCTGATTGACGTATATTTCAGCCGGCTCACCGGCCAATTTGTTCAGTTCGATGATGGAGCCCTGGGAAAGCTTGAGGAGATCATTGATGATCATCTTGGTACGCCCGATTTCAACCGAGATTTCCAGAGGAATGTCCAGGATAAACTCAAGGCTGGGGTGACCATCCTCCCCCGGCTCACTCTGGCGAAATTCTTCAAAAGAAGGTTCTGCCGCAGGGGGCGCTTCCTTTTTTGGCTCTTCGGCCTTTTTCTCTTCGGTTTGGGATTGGGCCTCCTGGGCCTCCTTCAGGGCCTCCTCCCACTGGGCCAGAAGGTCTGCCTCCGCCTCACCTGGGCCTTCTTTGGCCTCCTGTTCCTGGGCCGCCTCTTTTGGTTCTTCGCCTTTTTCTTCCGGGGCCTTTTCTTGCGTGTCCTGATTCAAAAGGGCGTCAATGTCGTCTTGTCTGAGTTCTTCACCCATGTCTTACTCCTCTTTAACAAAATCAATGACCCGGATGGCTTTACGCCCCCGGTAAAGACCAAGCTCCCCGAGGATCTTTTTCAACCCGGCAATGTAGACCGGCAGGGGCTGTTCTATCTTGGTATCGAGCTGGATAATGTCTCCCTCTTCCAGATCCAGAAGTTCGCGCCCGGTAACTTCCGCCGCTCCCAGGGGGACCAGCAGCTCTACCGCTACCGAGCGGATGATCTCTTCAAGCTGCTGCCGCCAGTAAGGGTCTGCGTCCTCATCGCTCTGGAAGGGCGAATAAAGTTTGGCCTTGACCGGCTGTAAGGTTCCCAGCCCGTAACAGAGGAGGAGCTCTCCCTTTAAGTCCTCCAGTTCCAGGTTAAAGGGGCAGACCACCACCGTTTCGTCTGGTTGCATCACCCGGGCAAACTGGGGGTTAATTTCGCTGCGCACGTACTGGGGCTTTATGGGATGGATACCGCGCCAGGCCTTTTCCAGTTCCTGAAGGGCAGCCTCCACCACCCGCTTGATGAGCCTCTGTTCGATGTGGGTAAATTCCCGGCCCTCGACCCGGGTCATCCGCCGCCCGCTGCCCCCTAAAAACCGCTCCACAAAGGCGAAGACCAGACGGCTTTCTATATTCATGAGGCACTGGCCCCTTAACGGCTCAAGGCGGAAAAGATGGAGTGAGGCCGGCACGGGAATGCGGTTCAGAAATTCCTTAAAACGTTCCATCTTGATGGGCAGGGCCACAATATCCACTACCTCTCGCAACATCGAAGAAAGGGTGCCCCGAAAACCCCGGGCGAAATAATCGTTCACCACCTCAAGGCCGGGCATCTTGAGCCGGGCCGAAACCGTATAATTACGGAAATCAAAAGGTTTTACGTCTTCTTCGGCGTAAGCCGGCTCTTGAGGGGTGGTGTCTACTTCCCCCTGGTCAATGCCGCTTAAAAGGGCGTCAATTTCTTCCTGGGATAGGATCTCTCCCATAACTACTGCACCACAAACTGGGTAAAGTAGATATTTTTGACGCTGTTGGCCCCGAGCAGATCATTTAACTTGCGGATAAGCTCCAGCCTGAGCTCAAGTTTCCCCTCCGGGGAAAGCATCTCTTCCACGGTCTTGCTGGAAAGGACCATGATGATGGCGTCGTTTATCTGCGGGATCCGTTCGTTGGCCTTCTGGTAGGCCTCGTCGTTACGAAATTCCAGGGTGATCTTGGCGCGCAGATACCGGTGCCCCGTGGGATCAGCCAAATTTACGATAAAGGGGTCAAGCTGGAGGAAAGGGCCCACCTCGGGCTCCGGTGGTGGCTGCGTCTTTTCTTCTTCCGGAGGGGGCTCACTCTTGGCGAACAGGAAGAAATAAGCCCCACCCCCGACCCCGGCCAGGAGCACGACCCCAATGATGATCAAGAGGAGGAATTTCTTGCCTCCCTTTTTCTCCTCACCTTCCTTGGCCGCTTTCTTTTCCTTGTCCGCCATGGGAAACCTCCTTTGAGCCCTTCTTTTCTGCAAGGAAAATGCCAAAGGGCAAAAAGGTTTTCGGGACGCGTTTTGGGAGGGAAGAGACGGGATCTGCCTTTTTAAAGGCTTAAGGTGTCAATCTATTGACTCAGAGCTCCTTCCAGTTGGAGAAGCCTTCTTTTTATGGCCAGCCCCTGGGAGAAACCGGTCAGCCCCCTGGTACCGACAATTCTATGACAGGGCACCAGGATGGGAACGGGATTCCTGGCCAGGGCCTGCCCCACGGCCCGATAGGCCCTTGGCCGGCCGATGGTTCGGGCCAGCCAGCCGTAGGAACGCACCTCTCCGTAAGGGACCTGAGAGGCCGCCTGCCATACCTGGCGTTCAAAGGGTGTGCCCAGGAGCACGTAAGGAAAGTTTGGAACCTTATTACGCCCCGTCAAATAGGAAGCGATTTCTTTCTCCAAAGAAGCCAACAACGAGGCGGGGGCCGCAGTGAACTCCACCGAAGAAAAGTGTCTTTTAAGACGCCTTAGAAAGGAAGCCTCGGGGAAGGCCTTGAAGTTGAGGTGCCACAGGCGGCCTTCCCGGTCCAGGAGGGCGGTGAAGAAGAGACCCCCGCAGCTAAAGTGGCCTTTAAAGAATTTCATCCCTCAAAAGGAAGGGCCAAGGATTGGGCCAGGGCCTTGACGAGGTCCCGCTCGCCCCTTTTAAGCCAGAGGGGGATGGGGGCCAGGACCAGTTGCTCAAAAAGTTTTTGCCTTTCGGCCTCGGAAAGTTCCCGGGCCAGTATCTCTTTGCGCCAGGCCGCCATAAGTTCCAAATATTCGGCGTATTCCGGCCCAAAAAGTTCTTCCAACTGTTCTCGCAAACGTTTGGCCAGGGCAGGGCTGGCCCCGGAAGTGGAGATCGCGATCTGAAGTCTGCCCCTCTTTACCACCGAGGGGACGATAAAAGAACAGAGGGCCGGTTTGTCCACCACGTTGCAGAAAATCTTCCTTTCTTCTGCCTCAGCAAATACCTCTTCCTGGACCTGGGGGTTGTTGGTGGCTGCGATCACCAAAAAGGCGTCTTTGAGGTCTCCTGAGCGATAGGGGCGCTCTTCCCAGATAATCTTCCCTTCCCGGGCGAGGATCTTGATCCTTTCGGTTACTTCAGGGGCGATCACTTTGACCCGGGCCCCGGCCTCCAGAAGAGAGGTGATCTTTCTTTCAGCCACCGGCCCGCCTCCTATTACCACGCAGAGCTTCTGTTCCACCTTCAAGAAAATGGGATAATATAGGGACATGAAAATTACCTCCTTGGAAGAATTGGCCAAGCGGATCGACCTTACTTTACTAAAACCTACGGCCACTGCCAAAGATATCGAAAAGCTCTGTGAGGACGCACGCACTTACAAGGTGGCCGCCGTATGTGTGGCCCCCACCTTTGTCCCTTACGCCGCTGAGCTCGTAAAGGGCTCTCCGGTCAAGGTCTGCTCGGTGGTGGGTTTCCCCCTGGGTTTTCAGCTTACCAGCGTCAAGGCGTATGAGGCCGCGGAACTGGTGGCCTGCGGGGCCCAGGAGCTTGACTTTGTCATCAATCTGCGCTGGGTCAAGGAAAACCGCTTTGAATTTATCGCCGCTGAAGCCGGAGAAATCCTGGCCGCCTGCCCCGGGGTGGTGACCAAGGCCATCATCGAATGCGCCTATCTTAACCGGACCGAGATGGAAAAGCTGGTCGACGTCCTGGCCCAAGCCGGGGTGGACTACGTAAAGACCTCCACCGGTTTCGGGCCCCGGGGTGCCACGGTGGCAGACGTCCGGCTTTTGGCCGAGAGGGCTTACGGCAGAATAAAGGTAAAGGCGGCCGGGGGTATCCGTACCCTGGCCCAGGCCCTGGCCTTAATCGAGGCCGGGGCCGACAGGCTGGGCACCTCAAGCGGGGTCTCTATCCTGAAAGAATTCCAGCAGATGGCCGCCGGGGACCGCACCAGGGAGGTAGAAATCTTTGTGGACGGGGCCTGTCTGGGAAACCCCGGCCCCGGGGGTTACGCGGCCATTTTAAAGAGTGGCGGGCAAGAGAAGGTCATCACCGGGGCTGAACCCCATACCACCAATAACCGCATGGAACTCATGGCCGCCATCAAGGCCCTGGAAAGTTTAAAATATCCGTGTGTGGTAAAGATCTACACCGATTCCCGCTATCTCATGGACGGGGTGACCAAATGGCTCCCCAGGTGGCTAGAAAACGGGTTTCTTACCCGTAATAAGAAGCCTGTCAAAAACCGGGATCTCTGGGAAAGGCTGGCTGAACTTATTAAACACCACCAGATTGAATGGCACTGGCTGGAGGGTCACGCCGGACATCCGGAAAACGAACGCTGTGACCGTCTGGCCAGAGAAGCCGCCCGAAGGATAAAGACGTGAGGATTTTAGTCGGGATCACCGGGGCCAGCGGCAGTCCCTACGCCCTTTCCTTCCTGAAGTTATTGAAACAAAAAGGGGTTTCCGTGGAGGTAATCGTCTCAGAGGCGGCCAAAAAGGTCTTTTCCCTGGAAACCGGAAAAGACCTTGAAATACTATCCGAGCTTTCTGAACGCCTTTACCACGAAGACGAAATCGCCGCCCCGCCGGCCAGCGGTTCGGCCCTTTACCACGCCATGGTGATCATCCCCTGCACCATGGGAACGCTGGCCGCCGTGGCCCAGGGGCTGGCCAAGAATTTGATCACCCGGGCGGCAGACGTCATGTTGAAAGAAAGGAAACCCCTGGTCTTGGTGGTCAGGGAGACCCCCTTTAACCTTATCCATTTAAAGAATATGGTTGCCGCCACCGAAGCCGGGGCTATTATTTACCCGGCTATGCCGGCGTTTTACCACCGGCCACAAAATTTGACCGAAATGGTCGATTTCTTCGCCGCCCGGTTGGCGGAGTTTCTGGGCCTGCAAATAGAAGAACTAAAACGCTGGCGAGGACTCGGTTAAATGTGGCGGAAACTCAAAATTTTGCTAGAAATGATAAAGTTTGAGCACACCATCTTTGCCCTCCCTTTTGCCTACACCGGGGCCTTCCTGGCTGCAGAAGGGGTACCTCCCCTCAAAAAATGTCTTCTCATTCTGGGCGCCATGGTGGGGGCCCGGACCGCAGCCATGACCTTTAACCGCATCGTGGACCTGCCCTTTGACGCCGAAAACCCCCGCACACGCACCCGGCCCCTGGTAACCGGGGCGGTCAAATTAAAAGAGGCCTGGTTATTTTTTATCGTCTCAGTGCTCCTCTTTTTCCTTTGCGCCTGGGCCCTTAACCCCCTTTCTTTCAAACTGGCCCCGGTCGCCCTTTTCGTTATCCTGGCCTATTCTTACACCAAACGTTTTACGGCCCTCTGTCACCTCTTTCTGGGGCTGGCCATAGGCCTTTCCCCTCTGGCTGGCTGGATCGCGGTAAAACCTTCTTTTGAGAAGACCCCCTTGTTCCTCTGTCTGGGGGTCCTTTTTTGGGTAGCGGGCTTTGATATCCTTTACGCCTGTCTGGACGAAGAATTCGACCGCCGGCGGGGCCTTCATTCCATTCCGGCCCGCTACGGGCGCAAAAAGGCCTTTCTGATCTCGGCCCTTTTTCACACCCTGGCCTTTTTGCTCTTCGCCGCGGTAGGAAAGATGGCCGGCCTTGGCCTTATCTATTACTTAGGGCTGCTTATCACCCTGGGTCTTTTTGTGGCCCAGCGGGTGGTCATCAGTCCCCACGATCTTTCCCGGCTCGATCTTTCGTTTTTTACCTTTAACGGGGCGATAAGTGTGGTATTATTTTTAGCCACAGCTTTGGCCTTGTTCTTTAAGTAAAATTTCTTTCAGACGATAAAACATACACCGCACACTTTACGTGCGGTGTTTTTTTATTAACGCAGTGTGTGGAGGTTGGGTATGGAAAGGATCCCCATGACGCGCCAAGGTTACGAGGCCTTGCGGGAAGAATTGCGTAGACTCCAGACCACGGAGCGTCAAAAGATCATTAAAGCCATCGAAGAGGCCCGTGCCCACGGTGACATTTCAGAAAACGCCGAGTATCAGGCGGCCAAAGAAAAACAGGCCCACATCGAGGGGCGTATCCAGGAACTTTCGGACCGCTTGGCCCGGGCCGAAGTGGTGGATATCCCCAAAAAGGCCCCTTCCCGGGTGCAATTTGGGGTCAAAGTGACGCTGCTTGACCTGGATACCGACGAGGAGGTGACCTACCAGCTGGTAGGCCCTTTTGAATCAGACGTGGAAAAGGGGCGCATTTCCGTTACTTCCCCCATCGGACGGGCCCTTATAGGCAAGGAAGAAGGAGACGAGGTAGAGGTTCAGACTCCCAAAGGCCTGCGTGTCTTTGAAATCATAAAGATCGAAGTCTAATGTTAGAAGAAATTGACCGTCAAATCCTGGAAAGGATTCAGGATAACTTCCCTTTAACCCCGCGACCTTTTGAGACCCTGGCGGCAGAGCTGGGGATTCCTGAACAAGAGCTGCTCTGCCGCCTCAAAAATTTGAAAGAAAAGGGCGTTCTTCGCCATTTCGGGGCCAGTATTGATTCCCGCCGGATCGGCTTTGTCACCACCCTTTGCGCCGTAGCCGCCCCTGAAGAAAAGAAGGAACAGCTGGCCCAACGGATAGCCGCGCGGCCGGAAGTAACCCATTGTTACCTGAGAAGACACAGGTTCAATATCTGGTTCACCCTGGTGGCCAAAGATTTCGAAGCGGTGGAGAGGATTTTAAGGGAAATAGAGGCAGAAACCGGCCTCCGTCCACGCCATTTCCCGGCGGAAAAGAAGTTCAAACTCAGGGCCTTTTTCCGGCTCAAAAAGAACGGGCCCGTTTCCGGCGGTAAAAATATAGATAAACCGTGACCACCATCACGGAAAAAAGGATTAAGAGGACGGAACCCCGTCTCAACCAGGCCTTGAGCAGGGCCTCGTTGGCCCCGATGAGATAACCAGCCGCCGCCAACACGGTGACCCAGATCCCCGCCCCCAGAGCGGTATAAAAGGTAAAGAGCCAGAAATTCATCCGCCCAAGCCCCGCCGGCAGACTTATGTATTGCCTGATGCCCGGGAGCAGACGGCCTATAAAGGTACTGATATGTCCGTGGCGTTCAAAAAAGCGTTCCACTTTCACCAGGGTATCAGGGGGAAGGAGAAAAAATTTGCCGTAACGGATAATCAGCCTGGCCAGCATGGGCCGCCCCAGCCGCAGGGCCAAAAAATAATTAAACCAGGCGCCCAGAAGGCTACCCAGGACCCCGGAGGCGATCACCCACCAGATGTTAAATTCCCCCTTGGAAGCGAGATAAGCCGCCGGAGGGATCACTACCTCGCTCGGGAAAGGGAAGAAGGAGGACTCCAGGGCCATCAGGATAATGATGCCCGGGTAACCTAAGTGGCTGGTAATCGCCAATAAAAAATTGATTATCTTGGCAAACATAAAAAAACGGGCCTTGGCCCGTTTGGTTCATCTGGCTGCTTAACTAGCAGCCGCGCTTAAGCTCAACCAAACCCGAACCCGGAGCCGCCGCCACAGGAACTCTGCCCAAAGCCCCCAAACCCGGGAGAACCAAACCCCAATCTGCTGCTAAAGGTGGAAAGGAGTTTGCTTACCTTTTTGGAGCCACACCGGGGACAGCGTACCTCTTCTAAGTCCCGCTGGGAAAAGCACAGGCTTTCGAAGGTGGCCCGGCAATCTTTACACACGAACTCATATATGGGCATAAAATTCCCCTCCCTTTCAGGATTTGTCTTAGATAAGATAGGCCAAAATGGGTCAAAGACAAGACCTTAAAATCATTTACACCCTCGGGACCAGCAACCGGACCCTTGAAGAATTCCTGGCCATTTTGAAACAATTTGGCCTCAAACAGGTGATCGATGTCCGCTCCTTTCCCCAAAGCAAGCGGTTTCCCCATTTTGCCCAGAATCAGCTGGCCAAAGTACTGGCCCAACACCAGATCGCCTACCACTGGCTGGGGCCGGAACTTGGCGGTTTTAGGCGGGAGGGATACGAAAATTACGTAAAGACCGAAGCCTTTAAGGAGGGCCTTGAAAAATTGCTCGCACTGGCGCAAAAAGCCCCGAGCGTAATCATCTGTGCCGAAAGGTTCCCCTGGCGCTGTCACCGTCGCTTTATCAGCCAGAAATTGGCCGAACAAGGGGTGGAGGTACGCCATATCATTGAGCCGGGGAAGGTTTGGTGCCCGAAGAAACAAATCCGTCCGAAATTAATGTTCCCCTTATAAGGACCGATATGAAGGCCAAAGGAGGGAAGCATGATTGAGGGCCGGGCGGAAATAACCTCTAAAAAAGAAAGAAATAAAGCCGAAATATATGATATGGCTCATTTACGAAGCCCGCACAACAAGATCCTGGAAGTCAAAAAGCTTCCCACGCTGCCCAAGATAGCTTACCGCTTGCTTGACCTGCTTTCTGGTGAACCGGACGTTAACGAACTGGAAGAGATCATTCGCTACGACCAGGCCCTTACCAGCAAAATCCTTGCGGTGGCCAACTCGGCTTATATCTCCTCTCAGAAAGAGATTAACACCCTGGAGAGGGCCATCGTCCTCCTGGGTTTTCGCGAAGTAAGTGAAATCGCCTTCAGCATTTGCGTCTTTAGCGTCTTCAAACCCCTTAAAAGCGTCCGAAACTTTGACGTCAAAGAATTCTGGCTCCACGCCATCGCCACGGGGATAACCGCCCGGGTGATCGCCCAGGCCCTGGACGTAGAAGACGAAGAATTCTTTTTTACCTTGGGGTTATTGCACGACATAGGCCGGTTATTGCTCTTACACCTCTTTCCGGAAAGGTTTGAAGAGATTCTGGCCCAGCAGGAAAAAAGCGGGCGCCAGCTCCTGGCGGAAGAAATGGAAGCCGGTCTGGCCCATACCTGGATGGGGCGGTGGCTCCTTAAGCGCTGGGGGCTTCCGGAAAAATTTGTCCTGGTGGCCCGTTTTCACCACAACCCCTTTTATAAGGAAAAATTCCTTTTTGAACCCGCCGTCATTAAGCTGGCAGATCTTATAGTACACAACCTGAGGCTGGCCAGGTTACCTGGAGGGCAGACCGGGGAGCCAGGCCCCCTCCTCCTCAAACTGGGGCTTTCCGAAGACCTTTACCAGACCATCATCGAACACCTGAGCTTTGTAAAGGAAAGTATCAGCGAGGCCTGGTCTAACGTAATTTAGGCCTTCGCTTAGGGGCGGCTTCCCGTTATAATCGCCCCCGTGTTATACACGGACGCCATTTACCTGATCCTGGCCCTGATACTCTTTGCGGGATGGCCGGCAGAAAGGCCCCCTGCGCTTAAGGAAGTCCTTTTCCTTTTTGTCCTGAAAGAAATCTTTTTGGTAGGAATCGTTTTTTTAAGACTACGCCTGGTAAGAAACCCCCGGGAATTTTTACGCACCCAGGCCGTCCTCAAATTGTTGGCCTTCTTGGCCTTTGCTGGCGACGTAATCGGCCTTTCGGTCCCGGCCCTTTTACCTGACCAGCCGGATTTTCTAAGGGATATCCTGGGTCTTGGTCTCTTTCTCCACTACTTTTTTATCATCTGGTTTTTCTCTGCCCTTTACGAAAAACGCGGCCCTCTGGCCAACCTCTCGCCCCCGGCCTATGTCTGGGCCAATTTCAAACTCCTCCTCCCCTTTCTAATCCCCTGGTTTTTGGCCAGCCTGGTCTTCTGGGGCCTGGATCACCTTTTACCCTTTAGCGGAACGGGCCGCGAGGTCTTCTATCTGATCATCTTTTTGGGGGCCCTGATCTTTCTTATGGCCCCCATAGCAGTCAAGACGTGGGAATGCCGCCCCCTGCCAGAGAGCCACCTGCGCACCATGATCATTTCTTACCTGAGCCGGGAAAGGGCCCGCCTAAAAGAGGTTTACGTCTGGGAGACCTTCGGTGGCAGACTCCTTACCGCAGGCGTAATAGGGGTCCTGCCTCGCTTCCGTTACCTCCTGCTCTCCACCGGCCTGCTGGCTGCTCTGGAGGAGGCGGAGATCCTCTCCGTGGTAGCCCACGAGGTTGGTCACCTCAAACACCGCCATATGGCCTGGCTCCTCCTCTTTTTCGTCTTATTCAGTGTGCTGATGTATCTTTCCTTTTACCCGGCCTTTCTGGCCCTGCTGGCCTATTTCCCTTACCCTCAATTCATAGGCGCCTTGTCCCAGACCTTTCTGGTCCCGGAGGCCCTCTTTACCCTGGGCCTCCTTTTGGCGGTCGTCCTCTATTTTCGTTTCTTTTTGGGCTTCTTTTTGCGTAATTTTGAACGTCAGGCCGATCTCTATTGTCTGGAAAGTCTGGGCACTGCTCAGGGCCTGATCAGGGCCTTTAAAAAGATCGCCGCCCTTTCAGGGAATACCGAGGATCTACCCAGCTGGCACCATTTCAGCCTCCGCGAAAGGATAGCTTTCCTGGAAAAGGCTCAGGCCCATCCCCGGCTGGTTGAGGCTCATCACCGTAAGGTGCGCCGCTGGTTGCTTATCTATCTGGGAAGTTTTTTCTTTCTGGCCGTTATTTTTACCCGGCTTCCGGTTGAGAAAATAGAAAAACGTGCTCAATTAAATCTAATGTACGGGACCCTGTTAAAGGAATACGCCATCTTACCTTCTTTTGAGCTGTGTAAAACCCTGGGAGATTTGGCTTACCAGATGGGGCGGGATAAAGAGGCCTTCAAATGGTACCAGAAGGCCCTGGCGGAAAAGGACGACCCGGAACTGGTAAACAACCTGGCCTGGCTCCTGGTCACCACCCAAAGGAAAGATTTGAGAGATCCCAAAAGGGGGCTTAAACTGGCCCTTGAAGCTACCGCCCGGAAACTCTGCGCCGTTCATCTGGACACCCTGGCTCAGGCCTTTTGGGCCAATGAAGCACCTCAAAAGGCCTGTTTTTACGAAATTTTGGCTTTAGAGCGGGCCCGTGACGACCTTGACCCTTACCCGGACCTTGCCTACTACCAACGCCAAAAGAGGAAATTCTGCCATGCTACGGGGCAAACACCAGCGCTACGATAAACTCTATCTCTACTCCCTTGACCGCCAGCACCCGGCGCTCCACCACATAGAAGACGAAGATTTCATCGGGTGCTGGGAAGAAGACGACCTGGCGATCCTTTTCTTTCACCGGGACAAAAAGGCCCTGGTAGAAAAGCTGGCCACAGATTTGGGGCTTAAACTGGAAGACTCGGCCCAGGTAAGCTACGACGAATGGGGTGAGGGGAGGAAAGTGGGGCCCTTAAAAATCGGGGACGTCACTTTAAGGCCTGTCTGGCAAGAGGGCCCGGGGCTTGTTTTTGACCCCGGGGTGGTCTTCGGCTCCGGCAACCACCCCACCACCAAACTTTCCCTCAAATGGATCTATACCCTCTGGAAACGGTTTGGCCCCTTTAAAAAGGCCGCAGATCTTGGCTGCGGGGCCGGTCTCTTAAGCCTCCTCCTGGCCCATCTGGGCGCCGAGGTGTTGGCCGTGGATTTCAACCCGTTATGCGTGGCCTTGACCGAGAAAAACCTGGCCCTCAACCGGCTCTCCGAACGGGCTGAAGTAAAACGGGCGGACGTGCGCCAGGTACTCCCCCTTACCGCAGAGTTAGTAGTGGCCAATTTATTCAAGGGCATCCTCCTTGATCTTTTCGGTCTGCCCTCCTTCTGGACGGCCAAACACTATCTTTTCTCCGGTTTTTCTCCTTCCATGGAAAAAGAACTTAAAGAAGCCCTCTGGGTACGGGCCAAAATAAAGGCCCGCGAGGAACTGGACGGCTGGGTTATCTGGCACGTAGAAAACG
>DROK01000275.1 GCA_011321895.1 Thermodesulfatator atlanticus | reverse complement strand
CTAATCTGCTGGGCCCACTACAAAATGGCCCTGGCTTCTACTCATTGACAGGCCACACAGTATCTCTACACCTTGAGATGTGTAGAGGGGGACGAAACAATCCCTGAGGCGAGGCTTGGACAGAAGGCGTACGATCTGAGATCGCCACCCCCTGACACATTTAAAAACGTGTCAGGGGGTCGCGATGACTAATGAAAGATTCCGGATCGATTAAGCGCGTCGGCTAAAAAATGTTCCCATTAATAAAGCGTAGAGGGGCACGACATTATCTCTTCAGGTTGATGAGTTCTTCCAGCATGGCGTCGGTTACGGTGATGGTCCGGGCGTCTGCCTGGAAGCCCCGCTGGATGGTGATCATCTTCACGAATTGTTCCCCCAGGTCTACGTTTGATTGTTCAAGGCTGTTGGGGGCGATGGAACCCAGCCCGTTGGTCCCCGGTTTTCCGGTAACCGGTGGTCCGGAATGGGTGGTCTCGCGGAAGAGATTGCCCCCGGCCTTATCCAGTCTTTCCGGGGCGTTGAAGTTGGCCAGCCCCACCATCCAGAGGGGGATGACCCGGCCGTTTGAATAGTGGCCGGTGATGACCCCTTCGGTATCCACGGAGATGGACTCCAAGTACCCCGGGCCGTAACCGTCCTGGTCATAGAAGATGGTCGAATTGCTGGTGGCGTACTGGGTGGTACGAACCGATTCCGACCGCCAGGCACCGTCTTTATAGTAATAACCGATATTCAGTTCGATGTTCTGGATGTCCTTGCGGGCGGCCACGATCTCTTCGTCCGTTTGAGGAGGGTCCTGGTCCAGGTTAAGCCCCAGGAAATCGGCCAGTATCACCGGGTAACCGTGGGCTCCGATAACGTTGAATTTGTCCTGGGCGTCGGTCACCGGGGTACCGGCCTCGTTTACGATCTGTACCAGGGCCCCGGTATCCGGATCAACCCGGTAGGTTTCGTAAAATTGTTTGACGTTACCCTGATTATCAAATTCTAGCCGTCCGTACATCAAAACGCCCTTTTTGACGTTGGTAAGGGTGCTTCCGGAAAGGATCTGGTTTTTGACGGTGACAGAACCCTCCGTGGTGGTCCATTGCATGGGAATGGTGTCTTTGGTGAAATCCCGCTGGTCTTCTTGCGGATCGCAGGTGATGAGGAACTCATAAACGTTATCCCTGGTGGTGCGGTCGTAATAAACAGTCAATTCGTGGGGGGTGCCCAAAGAATCGTAAATGGTAAGGGTGGTCCGGTAGGTATATTCGGTACTGGGGATCGGGGTCTCGTTGCGGGCGTCCCAGCGGTCATAAAGGGAGTTTACTTCCTGTATCCGGAAAAAGTCTTCTCCCGAAAGGCTTTGGATGGCGGCCAGGTCCCCCCCTCCGCTGGCACTGTGGTTTACGGCGTCCCAGTTAAGGTCGATCTTCTCCGTGGTGCCGTCAAGGAAAAAGGAAGCGTTGCGTTTAATGTCGCTGATATTGGTCCCCCAGGAAAGAAGGATGCTATCTGTCTCGTCGGCCGGCAGGGTGGCCCCGGCGGTAGGGGATTGAAAGACCAGGTAATGCCAGCGTCCGTCGGCCAATTCGGGTAAGAAATCCCTGATCTCTGCGGGAAAATCGGTGTTATTGGGGGCGGTGCCGTTTTGGTAATAGAGGTAGATGCGCAGCGGGACGTCGTTTCCGTTGGCGTCCTTGACGGTGATATCTATGGATTCCCAGGTGTTTTCGTCGATATCTGTCCCGTTGTCGTCTAATTTTATCAGGCCAGTTCTCCCGGGCACCCGGAGTTCTTCCGTGATGCCGTCTTCATGGGTGACGTTGGACCAGTTAATAAGGACTTTTTCTTTGGTGACCGGAAGTTCAATCGTGGCCTTGGTTACCGTGGTATCGGTACCGCTGGCCAGGACCTCCCCGGTGGTTTCGTAAGTAATGGTGTAATTATCCCACTTCTGGGTGGTCCCGTTCCAGGTCAAATCGACCCGGATGGGGATGTCTTGGCCGTTTATGTCCCGCAAAACAAAATTGGTACTGATGGTCTGGGAAGGATCACCGGGGGCTACGTAGACGTTCCCTTCTAGCGTAACCTCCATATTTTCCAGTTCTTCTCGGGCGTCCAGGTTGGTGATAACGTCTATTTTGGCGGTCTTGACCGGGGGAGAACTGCGGTTGATCTGAATATCCGTTAGGGCCCCGGTGATATCTCCGGTAACTTCGTCAATCTGCCAGCCCTGCACCCTGAGTCCCGCCGGGTTTACCAGGAAACCCTCTTTTTCTATCAGGAATTGGCCGTCTCTGGTGTAGAAAGTGTTTCCGCTGGAGTTAGGTTCTTTGAGGATGAAAAAACCGTTTCCGGCAATGGCAAGATCCGTGGGGCTGGCGGTGGATTCAAAGGATCCCTGTTGCATCATGGGGTAGAGGGCGTTTATAGAGGCCCCGCGGCCCATCTGCCCGGAACCGGAGGCGGTGTTGATTCTCTGGGCCATGACGTCGGAAAAGGTAATCCGGGCCCCTTTAAAGGCCGAGGTGTTGAGGTTGGCCACGTTATCTCCCACCACACTCATGCCGTGGCCAAGGCTGCGCAGGCCGCTTGTGCCGGCAAAAAGGGCATCTGTCAATCCCATAATTTCCCTCCTCTAAACTAATTTCGTCTGCCCGGGAGGCCGGGCTTTAATTTCTAAACCTGGCGTAAAAAGTCTTCTAACATCTGGTCCGCCGTGGTGATGATCCGGGTATTACTCTGAAAAGTCCGTTGCAAAGTGATCAAGCGGACCATCTCCTGGGCCAGATCCACGTTTGAGCCCTCAAGGGCTCCGCCGAAAATGGCCCCGGGGGCCGTCCTTCCCGGGGCGAAAATTTCAGGAGTAGCACCATTGAAAGCCTTAAAGAGGTTTCCGCCCGCCCGTTCCAGTTCGTCCGGGCTGGCAAAGTTTGCCAGAGGGACGCGGGCCACTTCAAAGGTCTCTTGGTTAGTGTAGCGGACAGAAATTATGCCTTTTTCCGAGACGCTTAAGGTCTCAAAAAAACCGGGAGGGTATCCGTCTACGTTTTCGTTAAGCACCGCGTAGGGGTTCGCAAAGGAGGTGCTGGCGTGATCATCCAGGCGCTTCCAGCTATTTTCGGCGGCATCAAAAAAGGTGCCAAAGTCCAAGGCGATACGCTGTTCTGTCCCGTCGAGATTTAACCGCAGGAGGGGGAACCCCTCTTCAGAAAAATCATCGGTGGTTAAGGGAGTTTGTGTCCCTGTGGGATCAGTAACGTAAAAGAGGTCTTCCAGGCCCTCCAACTGCCCCAAGGAACCGAAACGGATTTTGCCTCCCATAAGGGCGCCCTGGTAGCGGCCACTTCCGCGGGGATCAGCGGCAGGATCAAGGGTGACGAAAAACTCAAAGACCCTTTCTTCCGCGGTCCGGTCAAAGAAAAAATTTAAAGTATGCTGGTTTCCCAAAGAATCGTATACCGGCACTTCGGCCTTGAAATCATACGCCCCCTGGGGGAGGGGTTCTTCTTCTGTGGCGTCCCATTTTTGGTAAAGGTCAAGGTTGGTCTCCTCAGCAGGCTTGCTGGCGTCAAAATTCATCTGAAGGGTGATTTTCGTTGAGGCCCTACCGGGTATATATTTGGCAAATTCAATAGGAACCAGGGGGCCGGAGGACAAACTTTCGCAAGCCGTCCCTTCCGGGCAAAGCCACCCCAAAAGGTCATAGCCCCCGGGAAGAGAAAGCCTCAGACGCCCTCCTTCCTGCTCCCGGGGCAAAAATTGGCCGTCTCTGGTATAGAAGATTTCGTGGCCGTCGCTGACCACAAAAAAGCCTTTGCCGGAGATGGCAAGGTCTGAGGGCTGGTCAGTCTGTTTGATCGGCCCTTCGTGATAAAGGACCTCCACGTCTTTTAGTCTGCTCCCCAGGCCTTTCTGGTCGTAAGGAGGGGCCTCGGTGGTGGCCCGGGCGAAAAGATCTTCAAAAAGAGCCCGGCTGGCCCTAAAGCCGGTGCTCTCAAGGTTGGCCAGGTTGTCCGCGGTAATTCCCATGCCAGCGCTCATGGAAGTTACGCCGGACTTGCCCACATAAATGCTGCCGAAAAGTCCCATCTTAGCCTTCCTCCGCCATGATCTTTTCAAGTTCGGATGGCTTTAATTTATGGGAGCCGTTAAAAAGTAGCTGGTAGTCTCCGTCTTCTAATATCGCCGCCGTAATACGCCCGATGGTCTTTACGGTAAGGGCCTTTTTCTCCTGAGGATCGTTTGTTTCAATTACCAGGCGGTAATTTCCGTCAGGGACCGTCTGGCCATTGCGGTCCCGCGCGTCCCAGCTGATTTCATGCTCCCCCGCCCCCAGCGGGCCAAGATCCATTTCTTTTATTAATTCTCCTTCAGCGGAATAGATCTTTAGCTTTACCCCGGAAACTGGTTCTTCTAAGACGAGTTTTCCTCCGAGAAAGGTCCCGTTTTCTACCCGTAAAAGCTCACTTTTGACCAGGGCCTTTTTGCCGATAAGGTTGGCGGCGGTCTGAAGGCTGTCTTTTTTGGCAAGACTTATTATTTCTTCAAACTTTTCATTCAGGTCAAAAAGCTGGTCAAGCTGGTTGAATAAGGCCAGCTGGGTAGCCATCTCGTTGTTTTCTAAAGGTTTTAAAGGGTCTTGATATTCAAGCTGTTTAATAAAAAGCAACATAAAATCGTTTCTATCCAAGACCTTTTTAGGCACTCTTTGTTTTGGACGATTATCAAGGTTGGTAAAGAGTTCCGGTGCGTTGGTTTGCCTGACGTTTGCGGCCATATTTTTCTCCTAAACCCGGATATCGATTAAGCTGTTTCTTAAGCTAACCTTTGGCCTTTCTTCGCTTTCTGTCTTTGGTTTTGAAGAAGTGATTTTTTCGAAAGGAATCGCCTCTTGCCGGTAGGAGAAGGCGTTTCCGCCTCCCCCAAGGTTTATTTCCGCTCCTGTCAGTTGAAAGCCAAGTCCCTCAAGTGAACGTTGCAGGTCAGAAAGGTGCTGCTGAAGGGCCTCTGCGGCCCGGGGATGTTCTACCGTCAAAAGGAGTTTTACCTCCCCTTTGTCCACCGAGACCGAAAGGTGTAGTTCGCCAAGTTCCGGTGGGTGGAGCCGAAGGTTGGCTTCGTGTTTCCCTTCCGGGTACAGTTTGACCACCATCTCCCGCACAAATTCCGGGACATCTTTGATATTTATGTGCCGGAGGGCGCTTTCTTTGATTTCACTTGTGGGAGGGGGAACCTTTTCTTCGTGCCCGACTTTTACGGTTATTTCTTCCGGGAAGATATGGTCTTTCTTTATACTTTGCTTTTCAGAAGCTTCCTTAAAAGTAGAGAAAACTTGTTCTGCTGGTCTGCTTTCTACTTTGGCTTTTAACACCCTTTTTTCTTCCCGGTAAGAGGGTTCCAACGTTAAATCCAGCTCTTCGGTTTTTAGTGGCTCTATATCTTTGGTTTTTATGCTTTTTTCTTCTTTTTCTGCTTCGCGAGCCTTGTAGACATTCTTATAGAAAAAAAGATCTTTTCTTTCTACTGTTTGGCTATTTTTATTATTTTCATTGATATTTTTTAGGTTCAATTTGTTTTCGGATATATTTAGTTTGCTTTCTTTTTTGTTGTTTTTTGTTTCTAAAAAGTTAAAGGTATCGTTAACACTCTTCCGAGATGTATCAAGAAAATCCTTTAGTTTTATATAGTCATTTTCTGGTTTAACTTCAGTGTGCTCATTAAGGCCGCTTTCGATGCTATTTTGCATTGTTTCTTCATTTTCCAGGGATAAAATATTATTTTCGATTCCTTTGTTTATTTCCTTCTGATCAAATATTTTCTCTTTGATAATAAACTCCTGATTTTTAAGTGGTTTTTCCATTTTTGTCATGCAGGATTCGTATACTATATCCCTTTTATTTAAGGGGAATTCAGTATTGTTAAAATTATTTATTTTGTCTAAAAATCCTGCGATTAAAGCCCATTTTTGATTATTTAAATTTGTGTCTTGGTTTTCTTTTTCTTGTGGAAAGTTTTTGTTTTTTTCCCTTTGTTGGCTGGAAGTTATGGCAAATTCTTCCTCGTTTCTACCATTAATTATTATGTCTTTTTTTGTTTCGGGCCCTATAAATAATTTGTTGGTCTCACTAAGTTCCT
>DROK01000274.1 GCA_011321895.1 Thermodesulfatator atlanticus | reverse complement strand
GACAACGTGGAGCTGGAGGTGCAGTTGATCAAGCCGGTGGCGATGGAGGAGGGATTGAGGTTTGCGATACGGGAAGGTGGGCGCACGGTAGGTGCCGGTGTAGTCACCAAGATTTTGGAATAGAGGGTTAAGCGATGGCAAAATCTGACGTGCGCGTTATAATTCATTTGCAGTGCACGGAGTGCAAGCGGCGGAATTATACGACCACCAAGAACAGGCGTAACACGCCTGATCGTTTAGAGTTACGTAAATATTGCCCGTGGGACCGTAAACATACGGTCCACCGGGAAGTTAAGGGTAAATAGCGCAGGCCAGTAGCTCGAACGGCTAGAGCACCGGACTCCAAATCCGGGGGTTGGGGGTTCGAATCCCTCCTGGCCTGCCATTTTTCTTGTTTTAAGGAAGGTAAATGGCTAAGAGAAGGACGCGTAAAAAAAGGGCCTTAAATTTGCCGCCGGAGGCAGAGAAGTCGGCCAAGGTTGTTCCCCTTCAAAAGGAAGGCAACTTTATCACGCGGGCCAAACAGTTTCTCTATGAAGTCAAGATTGAGTTTAAAAAGATAACCTGGCCGTCGCGCAAGGAGACGGTGGCCACCACCACGGCGGTCATCAGTTTTACCTTGTTCATCGCCTTTTACCTCGGCATGGTGGACGCGATCCTTTCAAAAATAGTCCAATGGTTGGTTTATTAAGATGGCGCAGCAGTGGTACGTAGTGCACGTTTTTGCGGGTTTTGAAAAAGAGTTGAAGAAAAAGATCGAAGAAGCCTTAGAAGAAGCGGGCATTAAAGACAAGGTTTCAGAAATAGTGGTTCCGCCGGAAAAGATCATTGAAATCATCGGGCTTCCTTCGGGGCCGGTGGCACGCAAATTTTACCCTGGCTATTTGTTGGTCCGGGCGGAACCGGATCCCGAAGTTTTCGAGGTCATACAGAAGGTAGACAGAGTAGTGGGCTTTATGGGGGGTAAGAGCCCGCAACCGTTGCGGGAAGAAGAGGCCCAGAAGATTCTCGAACGTCTGCGGGTGACAGAGATCAAGCCCAAGCCCCGTTATCAGTTTGAACCCGGGGATCGGGTGCGGGTGATCCAGGGGCCTTTCGCTAATTTCCACGGAGTGGTAGAAGAAGTCAAACCTGACAAAGGGAAAGTGCGGGTTTTGGTGAGTATTTTTGGGCGGGAGACGCCCGTGGAACTGGAATTTGCGCACGTACAGAAAATTTAAGGGGTGAGGTAAGATGGCCAAGAAGGTAATTGCGGTAATTAAATTGCAGCTCCCCGCTGGGCAGGCCAACCCTTCTCCTCCAGTAGGACCTGCGCTTGGTCAGCACGGTGTAAATATTATGGAGTTTTGCAAGGCCTTTAACGCCAAGACCAAAGGCCAGGAAGGGATGATCATTCCGGCGGTTATTACCGTCTACGCCGATCGTTCCTTCACTTTCATCCTTAAGACTCCGCCGGCTTCCGTCCTGCTCAAAAAGGCGGCAGGGATCGAGAAAGGGGCTTCGGACCCCAAACGCCAGATCGTGGGCAAGGTCACGCGGAAGCAGGTGGAGGAGATCGCCAAGATTAAGATGCCAGATTTACAGGCGGCTGACCTGGAAGCGGCTATGCGTACCATTGAGGGTACCGCTAGAAGCATGGGGATAGAAATAGTTGAGGGGTAATGAGCTATGGCGCGAGGGAAAAGGTACAACGATGCGCGGGCCAAGATAGATCGTACCAAACGGTATAGTTTCGAAGAGGCGGTCAAACTGGCGCTGGATACCGCCTACGCCAAATTTGACGAAAGTGTGGACGTAGCGGTGGTATTGGGGGTTGATCCCCGCCACGCTGATCAGATGGTACGCGGTTCGGTGGTCTTGCCCCACGGTACCGGTAAGTCTCCCCGGGTAGTGGTTTTCGCCAAGGGGGATAAAGCCAAAGAGGCTGAGGCCGCGGGCGCAGATTACGTGGGGGCGGAAGATTTGATCAAGAAGATTCAAGAAGGCTGGCTTGATTTTGATAAGGCCGTGGCCACCCCTGATATGATGCCGCTGGTGGGGCGGATCGGAAAAATTCTTGGGCCGCGGGGGCTCATGCCCAGTGCCAAAACCGGTACGGTAACCTGGGACGTAGCCAAGGCGGTCAAGGAAATCAAGGCCGGTAAGGTAGATTTCAAGGTCGACCGGGCGGGCGTGGTGCACGCCCCGGTGGGCAGGGTGTCTTTCGGGCCGGAAAAGATATTGGAAAACTTGGCGGCCTTTTTTGACGCCCTGATTAAGGCCAAACCCTCGGGTGCCAAGGGGCAGTACATAAAAAATATCGCTATTTCCACTACGATGGGCCCGGGGATCAAGGTTGATCCGGCAGACGTCAAAAACTTGCTGGAAAAATATGGTCGTGATTAAAGGTTAGTGATTTCCCGGTCAGGGTCCCCCGGGAGGTCACAGGCCGTTTAGGCGGCCAGTCAAAGACAGTAGGTACACCCAGGGTGTTTAATCGGAAGGATAGCTTCCGGCCTACCGAGACCGTGGGTGGCCTCTGCCTTTGACATACTAAATGTCAAAGGAAAGGGGGGAGATGTTTGTTAACACGTAAACAGAAAGAAGAGATTGTCCAGAAGCTCCGCAAGGAATTTGAAGAAGTTCCCGCCGTTTTTGTGACCACCTTCCACAAAATGACGGCCGAAGAGAGTAACCAGTTGCGTAAGGCCCTGCGTGAGGCGGGAGCCCGTTATCAGGTAGTCAAAAACACGCTGCTGCGGCTGGCCAGTAGCGGGACCCCTGCTGAGCCCTTGCAGCAGTTTATCGAGGGGCCTACCGGGATCGCCATCTGTTACGAGGATCCGGTGGCGGTCGCCAAGGTTTTGGTGGAGTTCGCCAAGGAACACGAAAGTCTGATCAACCGCGGCGGAGTACTTGGGGGCAAACCCCTTGAGGCCTCTTCCCTTGAGGCCCTGGCTAAAGTACCTCCGCGGGAGGTCCTGCTGGCGCAACTCCTTGGTCTATTGCAGGCTCCTATGGCCCAGTTTGTCCAGCTCCTGGCGGCGGTGCCGCGTAATTTCTTGTACGCCTTAAACGCTATCAAAGAAAAGAAGGCCGCAGAGGCCAGCTAAAAATTTTGAGCAGGAGGAGAAAAGATGGCGGTAACCAAGGAAGAAGTAATCGAATTTATCAGCAACATGACGGTCCTTGAACTGGCCGAGTTCATCAAAGAACTGGAAGAGAAGTTTGGGGTTTCGGCCGCGGCGCCGGTGGCGGCGGTAGCGGCGGCTCCGGGGGCAGCCCCTGGGGCTGAAGCGGCTCCGGCGGAAGAGAAGACGGAATTTGACGTCATTTTGGCCGGGGTAACGGGGAACAAGATCCAGGTCATCAAAGAGGTACGGGCTATTACCGGTCTTGGCCTGAAAGAGGCCAAAGAGTTGGTTGAGAGTGCGCCCAAGCCGGTCAAGGAGGGGGTCTCTAAGGAAGAGGCTGAGGAACTCAAAAAACGCCTCGAGGAGGCCGGCGCTAAGGTTGAAATTAAGTAAAAATTAGGGTTTTATAGTATATAAGACGGGGACCTCTCCTCAAAGAAGGAGAAGGTCCCGTCTTGTGTTTATATATTTTTTGAGGGGAGGCAAAAAGCCTATGTCAAACGAGCTTACCATCATTCCTGGGCGTGTGCGCAAGAACTTTGGACGGGTAAAACCTCTGCTTGAGGTTCCTTATCTCATAGCAATCCAAAAGGAATCTTACAAGCGTTTCTTGCAGGCGGACGTGGCACCGGAGGCCCGGGAAGACGTAGGGATTCAAGGGGCCTTGAAGAGTGTTTTCCCCATCACGGATTATACCGGGACCTGTGAGTTAGAATTTGTCGACTACACCATCCTTCCCCCGAAGTATAGTCCTGATGAATGCCGGGAAAAGGGGCTTACTTACGAAGCCCCCATGCGTTTAAGGGTAAGACTCCTGACCTACGACATTGATCCTGACACCGGGGACAAGAGCATTCGCGACATCAAGGAGCAGGAGATCTATTTCGGTACCGTCCCTTTGATGACTGAAGACGGCATTTTTATCATCAACGGTACCGAAAGGGTGGTAGTGAATCAGCTCCAGCGCTCGCCGGGGATATTTTTTGACCACGACAAGGGAAAGTCTCATGCCAGCGGGAAGGTCCTTTATTTCGCGCGGGTGATCCCGGTGCGGGGTTCGTGGCTTGATTTCGAGTTTGATCACCGGGACTACCTTTACGTAAGGATTGACCGGCGGCGGCGTTTCCCGGTGACCACCTTCTTGAAGGCCCTGGGGCTTACCACGGAAGAGATACTCACTTATTTCTATCCCGTGGAAAAATATCTCATTGCCGAAAACCGCATCGAAAAGAAGATAGACCCTGAAATACTGCTCGGGCAGAAGGCCCCCCTTGATATCCATCATCCGGAGACCGGGGAGGTGATCGTCAAGCGCGGGCGTAAGATCACCAAGGCCGCCCTGCGTCGCCTGCAGGAGGCAGGGCTTGAGACCATTCCCGTGCCGGAGGAGGAATTTATCGGCAAGGTAGTGGCCCGGGATATTATTGACCCGGCCACCGGTGAGGTAATCGTTTCTTGCAACACGGTTATCACCAAAGAGATCCTGGAAAAGTTAAGGGAAGCGGGCATTACCGAGGTCGAATGTCTCTTCATGGACATTTTCCGTCACACCCCCTGCTTACGGGACACCCTCACCCTGGACAAGGCCCACACCCAGGAAGAGGCGCTGGTGGAAATTTACCGTCGTCTAAGACCTTCAAGCCCGGCCAATTTGGAAGTGGCGCGGGCCTATTTTCACTCCCTCT
>DROK01000273.1 GCA_011321895.1 Thermodesulfatator atlanticus | reverse complement strand
TTCATGAAGGGCCCCAAGGACGCCGGCAAGAAAGGTCTCAACAGCATTGGGGAGAATCTCCCCAAGGTAGAAGAAAAGCGGGCCGACGGGGCGGGCTGGAAATATCCTCATATCAATAAAGGCCCCGGGCTCCTGCACCGGGCCTTTGAGGCCATAAAGACCGGGGATCCTTATCCCATCAAGGCCTACATTGTCCACCGGCACGACCCGCTTACCGGGCTGCCTGACCCTGAGGCCCAGGTGGAAATCTTCAAAAACCTTGATCTCCTGGTGGTGGTGGACGTCAACTGGAGCGAAACTGCCAAATACGCCGACGTCATCCTGCCTGAATGCACCTATCTTGAGCGTTCTGACCTTATCGCTAACCAGAAGGGGCTCAAACCAGGGTTCAGGATTAGGACCGCGGCCATTGAGCCCCGGTACGATACCAAGCCTGGCTGGTGGATCTACATCCAGCTGGCCAAACGCCTGGGCAAAGGGGAGCATTTCCCCTACGAGACCATCGAAGATCTATGGGAAAAACAGCTTGAAGGCACCGGGATTACCGTGGCCCAGATCCAGGAAAAGGGCTTTATCACCCTCACCGACCAGCCTATCTGGTACGACCGGATGAACAACCTTCCCTTTAAAACGGAGTCCGGGAAGATCGAGATCATCAATAAAAAGTGGGAAGACGCCGGTATTCCCTGCCTTAAGCCTTACGAGTCTCCCGAAAAACCGCCTAAAGGGAAATTCAGGCTCTTATTTGGCCGTTGTGCCTGGCAGACCCACGGAATGTGGATGAACAACCCGGCGCTGCACCCCTATCTCAAGGAAAACGTTCTCTGGATCAACAAAAAAGTAGCGGAAGAGATGGGGCTTAAAGACGGCGACAAGGTCATCGTTTCAAACGGTGGCTACAAGAAAGAGATGCGCATCTTCGCCACGGAATTGATCCACCCCGAGGCCGTTTTTATGCTCCATGGCTTTGGTCGGACCGTGCCGCAACAGACCCGGGCGTACAACCGCGGGGTAGCGGACCAGCGTCTGGAAGTGGGGCTGCTTGACGTCTATGACCCGGCGGGTGGGGCTAATGCCCTGTGCGAATGTTTTATTGAAGTAAAACCTGCAAAATAAGAAATAGGAGGCGCAAAATGGCCAAATACTATATTTATCACGATCCTACCCGGTGCATCGGTTGTTTGGCTTGTGAGATAAGCTGTATGGACTGGAAAGAACTCCCCTACGGGGAGGCTAATTGTCGCATCTTTCGGTTTGGTCCTGAGGCGGTCTTTGGCGAACCGGACCTCACTTTTATGTACACTTCCTGTTTCCACTGCGAAAAACCCCTCTGTGTTGAGGCCTGTCCCTCTGGGGCCCTGGCGAAAAGGGATGGCGACGGGATCGTGGTCTTCCGGGAAGATCTGTGTATTGGTTGCCGGGCCTGTATTTCCGCCTGTCCCTGGGGGATCCCTCAGTGGAATGAGAGTGCGGGCAAGATCCACAAGTGCGACTATTGCGCGGACCGCATCGACCAAGGCCTTGAGCCTGCCTGCGTGACCCGTTGTCCGGTGGACGCCCTCAAGTTTGTGCCGGTGGAGGAGGCCAGCCAGCTCAAACGTATGCGCTGGTTGAGGGATACTTTCGGGAGGCAGGTAGCACCAGCCGCCAAATATTAGATTTTTGAATCCTTTCACGAGCTTTTTAATGTCTGGGGAAAAATCCCCAGATGAGTGGGGGTTTTTCCCCAGCATTTACAAAAAAAGGGGAATTATTGCCTTTTGACATCATTAGAGAACCGACTATGAATAGAGACACCCAAAAATAAATTTGAGTTACAGATATGTTAAGCCATTTTTAAAAATTGGAGAAAACAGATGGCTTATACGGTGGAGCATGATTTCAAAAAGTGTGACGGGTGTCTTTCCTGTGTTGAGGCCTGCGGCAAGGCGCATCATTTCCCGCCAGGGGTAGCTAACTGTCGCATCATGAAGTTTGAGGTGGTGGAAGAGGGGGAGAAGAAGCCCAGGTTTGCCTACGTGGTGTGTATGCAGTGTCGTAAACCCCGTTGTGTGGACGTGTGCCCCACGGCGGCCATGCGGCGGGAAGGAGACGTGGTCATCATTGACGAAGCCCGGTGTGTAGGGTGTCTCAACTGTATTTTCGTTTGCCCCTGGGGTATCCCCGTCTTTAACGAGGCCACGGGTAAGGTGTCCAAATGTGATCTTTGCGTGGCCCGGGTAAAGGCGGGCCAAAAGCCTTACTGTGTGGAGGCCTGTCCTAACGGGGCGTTGGCGGTCAAGGAAGTAAAGGTGGGGATGAAGAAGCCCAAAAAGGTGCCCACCAAAAAATTTGCGGCGGCTGCTACGCCGCCGAAAGGTGGGGCATCGGCTACGCCTACACCGCCGAAAAAGGCCGGTTCTGCCCCGGCGCAACCTCCGAGTGGAAAGTAGGGGGTAAGGATGGAGATATCTTTGAGCCTCAAATATCTGCCCATCTTGATCGTATCGCTCATCGTCTTTGTGATTGGCGGGGCCATGGTCTTGATTAACCAGATTCTGGGGCCCAAACGTCCTTATACGGAAAAGGCGGTGGCCTACGAGTGCGGGCTGCCTCCTACCGGTGAGCCTCGCCACCGGTTTGACGTCAAATTTTATGCCATTGCCATCCTCTTTGCGGTGTTTGACGTGGAAGCGGTCTTTCTTTATCCCTGGGCGGTGACCTTTGATCAAATCGGCCTTTTCGCCTACGTGGAAATGGTCATTTTTATCGCTCTGCTTCTGGTGGCCTATTTTTACGCCTGGATAAGGGGGGCTTTCCAATGGGAATAAAGGGTACGGTTGAGGTAAGCGAAGGCGTGCGTCAAGTTCCCGGCACAGACGTCTTTGTGACCACGCTTGATAAGCTTTTTAACTGGGCCCGGGCCGGCTCCATGTGGCCGGTGACCTTCGGCTTGGCCTGATGCGCCATCGAAATGATGGCCGCAGGTGCGAGCCACAACGATCTGGACCGTTTCGGGATTATCTTCCGGGCCTCACCCCGGCAGGCTGATGTCCTTATCGTGGCCGGGACCGTTACCAAGAAAATGGCCCCGGTGGTGCGCCGGGTCTACGACCAGATGCCGGAGCCCCGTTACGTGATCGCTATGGGCAGTTGTGCCTGTTCAGGGGGGATCTTTAAGACCTATTCCACGGTTCAGGGTTGTGACGAATTTTTACCGGTAGACGTTTACGTTCCCGGGTGTCCCCCAAGGCCGGAGGCCTTAATCGAAGGCTTAATCAAGCTTCAGCAAAAGATCCGCAGTGAACACGCCCGTTGGGGAAGTTTTAGATAGGAGGTCGTATGGACGCCGTTGAACGGCTGCAGGAAAAATTTGCCTCAGAAATTGTAAGCGTGGGGGAAAGTGCCGGCCAGACTTACGTAATCGTTAAGCGAGAAAAGATCTTTGATATCCTCAAGTTTCTGCACGACAGCGGCGAACTCCTCTTTGACCATTTGGCCGATCTGACGGCGGTAGATTGGTACCAGAAAAAGACCCCACGTTTTGAAGTGGTATATAACCTATATTCTATTCGTTATAAACAGTTCTTGCGTATCAAAGCTCAAGTTCCAGAAGAAGATCCGCGCATAACTTCTGTTTCTTCTATCTGGAAGGTGGCTAACTGGTTTGAAAGAGAAGTCTACGACATGTTCGGCATAGTCTTTGAGGGGCATCCGGATCTCAGGCGTTTGCTCATGCCGGAGGACTGGGAAGGGTTCCCGTTACGGAAGGACTATCCTCTTTTCTTGGAGCCTGAAAAGGAGTGGTCGGGCTTTAAGGAACTGAAAGAAAAGGCCCGCCGTTTGGCCCCTTATGATTGGTACCAGAGGGTGCCGGGGGAACCTTTACCGGGCCAGGTCAAAGA
>DROK01000272.1 GCA_011321895.1 Thermodesulfatator atlanticus | reverse complement strand
GGACGAGGGCAACTATAATATCATCATGATAGGTCGGACCGGAAAATCCGGTTTAAAAGAACTGGTTTTGGGAAGCGTCTCTTCCCGCGTACTGCACCTGGCGGAACGTCAAACCGTGGCCCTGGTCAGCGCCTAGGACCTGGTATGGTAGCTGTATACCAAGGATCCGTTCCCGGTTTACCTTCCAAGAAAAAGGGAACGGATCCTATAGGATGCGACGCCCGCGCCCTCACGCCAAGGATTAAACAATCTCCGTTAAGGCCAAGGCCTTAAAGTAATTTATCCCTCAAAAATTAAAAAACCCGCCCGAGAACTTAGCCTATCTAAAAAATATATAGAATTTTCCTTGACAAAGTTTCGAGATTTCTGATATGGACTTTCTAATAAAAAAACTCAAAGGAGGGTTTTATATGGCATTACTGGTTAGTATCTTCGTTTTTCTCTTATTTTCTTCGTTTTCCATGGCTGAAAAGCTCACTTTCCCCAACCAGTTGATTGATGATTTTGACACCTTTGTGGCCACTTACGACGCCAAACGCTGTGCCGAGTGTCACGAGGACGTTTACGAAGAGTGGAAAGAGTCTTATCATTCCCGCTCCATGATTTCTTCCATCAAAGGGATCGCGAATTTCTTCACCGTAGGCGTGCCTAAAGAATGGGAAAAAGAACTCAACAAACAGGAGATTATAAAGTGTCTTGACTGCCATTTACCCCAGATCAAATTTGCCACCGAAAGACTGGCCCAGGAAATCGCCACCTATATGATTAAGGCCAAACTTGGTAAAGGAAAGGAAAAAGAAGAAGCCCGGGCCAAACTTAAAAAATTGAATCTTTCCTGTTACGGGTGTCACAATATCAAAATCGCCGGCACGGCCCCTGGTATTACCGGACACATTGATCCCAACGTGATCTACACCTCTGGAGAAGGGGAGTCCGACGCCCACGAAACCGAACACACCCCGGTCCTCAAGCGGGCGTTTTTCTGCGTCCAGTGTCACGGGGTCTATATCGCGCCTGACGGAGAAAGTACTTACTGTAACACGCTTTCTGGCAGTTACGTGCACAACTATATCGGCCAGGGGGGCCGTAAGACCTGTCAAGACTGTCACATGTACGCCAAAGGGCGTGGCCACCGGATGCCCGGTGGACATGACCTAGAAATAGTGAAAGAAGGGATCGATTTTCAGGCGGAAATACGCGCCTTCCGTTACGGGGTAGGAAAATGGGTCCCCGCCGTTAACGTGGAAGCTTTTCTCACCAACAAGGCCGGGCACCGCGTCCCCGACGGGTGACTCTGGTCTGGCAAAGTGGTCCTGGAAGTGACCGCTAAAGACCCTGAGACCGGCAAAGTCCTTTACCACGATACCCGTAAGTACTTCGAAATCGGTTTGGATCTGGATGGTTTTATGCGCTATGGGGCCTGGCAGATAAAGGAAATCGTTGATCTCACCCTTCAGCCCTTAAAGACCCAGCACGAGCGCTTTTTCTTCACCTTTGACCAAAAAGACCTGGAAAAGGCCGAGATAGCCGTTAACGTTTACTACTACATCAGCGGTAAGAAAGGCGACCTCATCTATCAGGAGAAAAAAGTGGTCGAATTTCCGGAAATGCCCTAAGGCTTGCTCAAACCAGGGCGGGCTTGACAAAGGGAGGGGATTCCCCCTCCCTTTTTATTTTTCTTCTTTTAAACGTTCAGAGATCAATTCCGCCACCCGTTCGCCAGAAAGCAGCATTCCGCCAAAGATGGGGCCCATCCGGTAAGCCCCGAAGGTGGCGTTGGCCGCCATACCTGCCACGAAGACCCCGGGATAGACCTCACGGGTATAATTCACCGTCAGATTTTCCGCCACTTCCGCCCACATAGACTTCTCTCCCATGACGGTGCCGGTTTCCGTGTTTAACTTGGCCCCCAGTTTCCTCTGCATGACCTGGAGTACGGCGGTCTCGTGCCCGGTGGCCTCAATCACATATTTGGCCCTTACCGCTAAGGGGTCTACGTGCAATCCGGCGATTTCGGTGGCAGACCAGTTAAGCACCAGCCCCACTACCCGCTCGTCACGCACCATTACGTCTTCCACCATGATGAGGTTAAAGATTTTGGCCCCGGCCTGGACACAGCGGGCCGCCAGGATACAGGCTACTTCCACCGCGTCAGCGGTGTAATATTCGCCCCCGTTCCAGGGCTCAACGCGCACCCCGATTTCTTTTAATAAACGCGCCCCTTCTTCCTGGACCACTATCTCGTTAAACATCATCCCGCCACCCCAGATGCCACCACCGATACTCATACGTCTTTCAAAAACTGCCACTTTGAAACCCTTCTGGGCCAGCTTGTACGCCGCCATGAGCCCTGAAGGCCCGGCCCCCACCACCGCCACGTCCATCTCTAAATAGTCGGTCAACTTTTTGAAAAACCGCTCTATAATGGCCCTGCTGATCTTGATTTCATCTAACGGCATTTTCTACCTCCTTACTAGGAAATTAAGCCTTAATGATAGTCGAGTTTATGTCTTTCTCAAGGCAAAAGCGCCACGATTTTTAAGTGTAGATCCACCGCGGGAGCGGAGTGGGTGAGGCGCCCGATAGAAATCAGATCCACCCCGGAAGCGGCGATGTCTCTTACGTTTTCCAGCCTTACCCCGCCTGAGGCCTCAAGGATTACGTCTTTTTTGATTTTTCTTGCCAGTTTTACCGCTTCTTTCAAGGTCTCCAGGTCCATGTTGTCGAGCAAAACCGCGTCTGCCCCGGCCGCAAGGGCCTCTTTAAGTTCCTTCAAATCCTTAACTTCGATTTCAATTTTATAAACGTGGGGCAGGCGGGCCCGAGCCCGGGCCAGGGCCTCTTTTATCGAGCCGCAGGCCTTAATGTGATTGTCTTTTATGAGGACCCCGTCTGAAAGACCAAAGCGGTGGTTACTACCCCCACCACAAACCACCGCGTATTTTTCGAGTACCCGAAACCCCGGAAGGGTCTTGCGGGTATCAACTATTTTTACCGGAAAACCCTTCACCGCTTCCACAAATTTATTGGTCAGGGTGGCCACGCCGGAGAGGTGTTGCAAAAAATTAAGGGCCACCCGCTCCCCCTTCAGGATAGAACTGACCCTGCCCCTCAGTTCCGCCACCACTTCTCCCTTTAAAACCCTCTCCCCATCCCGTTTAAAAGGGACAAAGGCCAGAGACTCATCGATACACCGGAAAACCAGCCTGGCCACCTCAAGGCCACAGAGGATCAACTCTTCTTTAGCCCGGAGGTGTCCCACTCCCTGCTGGCCTTCTTCAATGAGGGCGTTGGTGGTGACGTCTCCGTGACCCAGGTCTTCTTTTAAGGCCTCTACCACCAAAGCCTTGTATAACAAGGGATGGGGTGGGATAAGGGGCATCAGGAACCTCCGTCAATTTTATGACAGAAAAAGTTTGACACTTCTTGCCTCCCAAAGTTATTTTCTTTAAGAAGTTTCGCAAGGGTGGAGGTCATTTTTTAGATGCATGAGTCTATTCTGATCGTAGAGGATAATGTTTCTGAAGCCGAAATATATCAGGATTTTTTGCAACAGAAGGGTTTTCACGTAGAAGTAGCCCACGACGGGGCAGAAGGCATCTCACGCTTAAACGAAAACTTCTACGACGTGGTCATCACCGATCTTTCCATGCCCAAGGTGAGTGGACTTAAGGTCCTTGAGCATATCGTAGAAAACACCCCTGAGACCATCTGCATCATCCTTACGGGTTTTGGGAGCATAAAAAGCGCGGTGGAGGCCATTAAACTAGGGGCTTACGATTATCTTACCAAACCCATCGCCCTGGAAGAACTCTTGCTCACCATCGAAAAGGCCCTGGAGACCAGACAGCTTAGACGTGAAAACGAATATCTTCGCCGCAAACTGTGGCAGGAATGGGGCTACGGGGAGATCATCGGCAAGAGCAAGGCCATGCGCCGGGTCTTCGCCCTCATCGAAAAGGTGGCTGATACCGAAAGCACCGTCTTGATTTTGGGGGAATCGGGCACCGGCAAAGAACTGGTGGCCCGGGCCATCCACGCCGCCAGTGACCGGCGGGAAGGGCCCTTTATCCCCGTTAATTGCGGAGCCATTCCCGAAGAACTCTTGGAATCGGAACTCTTCGGCCATGAAAAAGGGGCCTTTACCGGGGCCATCAAGACCCGCATCGGCCGTTTTGAACTGGCCCACGGAGGGACCATTTTTCTTGACGAAATCGCGGAAATGAGCCCCAAACTCCAGGTCAAGCTCCTCCGGGTCCTTCAGGAACGCACCTTTGAGCGCATAGGCGGCACCAAACCCATCAAGGTGGACATCCGGGTGATTGCGGCCACTAATAAAGATCTGGAAAAAGAAGTCAAGGAAGGACGTTTCCGGGAAGACCTTTATTACCGCCTGAACGTCATTCCGATCAAGCTTCCCCCTCTAAGAGAACGTCTAGAGGACATTCCCCTGCTGGTAGAGCATTTTCTTGCCCGTTTCAGTAACCGTAAAAAAGAACCGGTACAGGGCATCAGCAAAGAGGCGCTTGAGTGCCTTATGAAGCACGACTGGCCGGGCAACGTCCGGGAGCTTGAAAACGTAATAGAACGGATGGTGATCCTTTCCAACGGCTCCCAGCTGACGCTGGAAGATGTGCCGGAATACATCCTGGAGAAGACGGGTACGGTTAAAACCACGGCCTATGTTCAAGAATTTGACATCCCCGATGAAGGGGTCCACCTCCCCACCCTGGTGGCAGAATTTGAAAAAAACCTCATTTTAAAGGCCCTGGAGAAAACAGGCTGGGTCAAAAACCGGGCGGCCAAGCTTTTGCGCATCAACCGGACCACCCTGATCGAAAAGATGAAGAAACAGAAAATCATGGCGCCCAAAAGCCTTTAGTGTCAATTTTTTGGCCGGTTTCCGGCTGTGCCCTCTTTAAGGCCTGCTCTTCCTCCCCTTTAAGCCGACTAAAAACTCCCCCCTTTGGGCATAACCTTTGCTTGATGACCCATAGTGATGAGAAAAACTCTTTTTTGGTTGATAGTCCTGGTATGGGTCAGCCAGGTGCTCGGGGCGGAGAATCCGGCTTACTGGTGGTACGAACAGGCCCAATTACTCTATCAGGAAGGAGACCGGGAAGGGGCCTTAGCCCTCCTCCTTGAGCTTGAGAAGCGCTTTCCCGAAAAGAGGGCCGTCCTCGTCCAGGCCAAAGTTTTGGCGGCGCAGATCTATTTTGACCAGGGAGAATACCAGCAGGTTATAAAGACCCTGAGGCCCCTGATAAAAGAGGCCCAGCTTCCGGCGCAGGCCTTTTTACTCCTGGCCCAGGCGGCGGAAAGACTCGGTCTCTACGACGAAGCCCTTACCTATTTGCGCTACCTCAAGCGGCGTTTTCCGGAAGAAAAGGAGATATGTACGGGCAACCTGGTGGCGGCGCGCATCTTCATTAAGCGAAAGCTGAAAGAGAAGGCCAACCGTTTGGCCACCCGGGTGTTAAAGCTTTCCTTCTGTACGGTTGAGGAAAAGGCCCAAGCTGTCTCCCTCCTCTTACAAACCGGCCAAGAGCCGCAGACAGTCCTTTCCTTTCTTGAGGAAAACCCCCAGGCCAAGCGCTACGCCCCGGAAATTTTAAAGGTTTTGGCCCTCTGGCACCTGAAGGCAGGAAAAATCTCCCAGGCTGAGACTGAAATCTTTGAATACCTGAATTATTCAGGTGACTTTGAGGAGGCCCCGGTCCTCCTTTATACCCTGGCCGAGGCCTATTACCAGGCCCGAAAGTACCGGGCCGCCCGTCGCCTCTTTGAGCTGATCCTCACTTCCTGGCCCCATAAAAAAGAGGCCCTTTTGGCCAAGTTCAGGCTGTATCAAATGCGCTACTTATTTGAGGCAAAGATCGGGCACAAAAGCCCCCAAACCAGAAGGATGCTCATAGCCATATGCAACCGCCTTGAGAAGGAATACCCTCAGGAACCTTTGACGGAAGAGGCCCTGGCCCTGCACGCCCGCCTCCTTTTTGAAGAAAAAAGACTGGAAGAAAGCCTTGCCAAGATCTGGACCTTCCTCCAGAAGTACCCCGCTTCCAGGTTTAAGCCTGAAGTACTAGAGCTTCTCTGCAAGGTGGGTGCCCTTTTTGAACAGGGCCTCCTGGCCAAAAAAGAATACCAGGAGACCTATCTCTTTTTGAAAGAGCACCAGCAAGAATTTGAAGAAGCCCGTTGCGGGGCAAGCTTTTATTTTGCCGCTGAGGCCTGCCTGGCCCTCGCCCTCACCGAAGAGGCCAAACTCATCCTCCTTGAGGGTTATGTGCTGGACATTCCCGAGGCCTGGGCCCCTGATTACCACCTGACCCTGGCGGATCTGCTACTTTCAGCCCAAAGCCCCGAAGAAAAACAGCTGGCCCGCCAAATCTTAACTTCTACCGCCAAGAAATTTCCTTCCACGGTCCACTCGCCCTATTTCATTTTCTTACAGGGAAGGGCCGTGGCTCAAACCGAACCGGCTAAAGCCTTAAAAAACTTCAAGACCGTTTGGGAGAAGGCCTTAGACCAGGAGCTTAAAGAACGCGCGGCCCGCAGCTACTGGGACCTCCTTATCAAGTTGGGACGTTTTGAAGAGGCCTTCTCTTTCCTTAAGGAAAACAGGCCCAAGAATTTGGCTTCCTATAAGCTTTTGGCCGTGGAGCTGCTGGCCGAAGAAAAACTCACTTTGGCCAGAAAGGTCATAAGCGCGCTTGAAAAAATGTCGCCCGAAGACCCGGAAGTGCAGTGGCTCAAAGCGCTTTGGCTTGAGAAGGAAGGGGAGGAGGCCAAGGCCCTTTCCGTCTGGGGAAAGATGACTCAGGGGGATGATCTTTTCGGTTCTCTGGCCGCCGCGATCGTTGAGGCCGCAAGACTGGTAGAAGCTACGCGGGAAGAGATTTACTGATGGCCAAGATTTTAATAATTGACAGCTCCCACGCCCATTTGGCCGGACTGGTCGACCAGCTACTGGCAAGTGGCCAGGAAGTAAGGCTGGCCCATGAGCCATCCCAGGCGGAAAAGCTCCTCCAGGAAGAAGAAAACGACCTGGTCATCTTTAACCTGGAGGCCGAAGGTTTTGACCGCCTTCGTTTCCTGGAAAAGGCCCTTTTACTGGCCCCTTTCACCCCTGTCATCTGTCTTTCCGGCCAGGCCGACCTGGAAGAGGCCGTAGATGCCGTAAAACTCGGGGCGCTGGACTATAAGCTCCTGAGTACCTCCTCAGAAACTCTGGCGGAACTCATTTCCGTAGCTATTAAAAAACCTCACGCCCTGGAAGGCCCGTTTCTCACCGCCAACCCTTCCCTTAAGAACCTCCTTTTCCGCCTAAAAGACGTGGCCAGAAGTGACGCCACCATCCTCATTACCGGTGAGTCCGGGACGGGGAAAGAGGTCCTGGCCCGTTTTATCCACCAGGAAAGCCCCAGGAACAAAGGTCCATTCATCGCCATAAATTGTGCAGCCCTTCCCGAACACCTGCTTGAATCAGAGCTTTTTGGTTACGAAAAAGGGGCCTTCTCCGGGGCCTTCACCCGAAAGATGGGCAAATTCGAGCTGGCCAACGGAGGCACCCTCCTCCTTGATGAAATTACCGAAATGCCCCTCGCCCTCCAGGCCAAACTCCTGCGGGTCCTCCAGGAGGGGGAGGTCGACCGCCTCGGGGGTGCCTACCCCGTCAAGGTGGACGTCCGGGTAATCGCCACCACCAACCGTGACATTGAGGCCGAGGTGGCACAGGGGCGTTTTCGGGCAGACCTTTATTTCCGGCTAAACGTGATACCGGTCAAACTTCCTCCTTTAAGGGAACGTCCAGAGGACATCAAACTGCTTGCCCTCCATTTCTGCCGGGAATTTGCCAACCGTTACGAAAGACCTGTCAAAGGGTTTGCCGAAGGGGTGCTGGAACGCCTTGCCCAGTATCATTGGCCGGGGAACGTAAGGGAGCTTAAAAACGTAATTGAACGGGCGGTACTCCTGGCCCAGGGCCCCTGGATCACCTTAAAAGATCTCTTCCCCGAAGAATTCCGCCCCAAAGCCAGGGAGGGACTTCCCTTAAAACCTTTGAAAGAAGTGGAAAAGGAGATGATCCTCAAGGCCTTGAAGGCGGCCAACGGTAACCGCACCAAAGCCGCCGAAATACTGGGCATCAGTGTACGGACCCTGCGCAACAAACTGCAATTATACCGGCAGGCCGGTTTGATTTAGGAGGAGACCATGTTTGCGGGAAAAATTTTTGGCCGAACCTGGGCGGTGGTAACCAAGTCCCTCAAAGTCCGTCTGGCCCGCCACGACCTGATCGCCGCCAATATCGCCAACGTGGATACCCCGGGTTACCGTAAAAAAGACATCCCCTTTGAAAAGGTAATGGAGGCCTATTTAAAAGGAAAACCCCCTCTTAAAATAACCAACCCGCGGCACCTGAAACCTTCGGTATTGGAACCCCCCACCTACCCTGAAGAAGAGGCCCTTCCTCCTGAAGAGGGGACCCCTAATAACGTCTCGCTGGAGGAAGAAATGGCCAAGCTTTCGGAAAATAACCTCATGTATCAGGCCACCGTCCAGGCCTTGATCAAAGAACTTGAGCTATTGCGCGAAGCCATTACCGAAGGAGGTAAGCGCTAATGAAACTCTTAACCGCTTTCAGGCTGGCCTCTACCGGCCTTAGCGTACAACGGACCCGGCTTAACGTCACCGCCATGAATCTGGCCAACGCCCACGTCACCCGTACCCTGGAAGGCGGCCCCTACCGGGCCAAAAACCTGATCGTTCAGGCTGCCCCTCTTACCCCGGAGCTGGCGGACAAATTGGGAGAATTGGCCGATAAGCTCGAAACCCCAAAGGTTATAGCCCTGGTGGATGACCAAAGCCCTTTCAAAGAGGTCTACGACCCTGCTCACCCCGACGCGGACGAAAGAGGCATCGTGCGTTACCCCAACGTTGACGTATTGACGGAGATGGTGGACCTGTTGGCGGCTTCCCGGGCTTATGAAGCCAACCTCTCGGTGGTGACGGTCACCAAAAACCTGGCCCTTAAGACGCTGGAAATTCTCAAGTAAACAGGGAGGAGACGATGAAAATAGAAAACTTAAACTACCCCACCCCCAAACTCTTTGGCCAGGAAGAGAAGAAACCCCAGGGAGAGGAGTTCTGGCAGCGGCTCAAAAAAGAATTGCAGGAAGTAGACCAGGCCCAGAAAACGGCGGAGAAAAGGCTGGTGGCCTTTGCTACCGGGCAGGACCCTGACCTTTCGGGCCTTACCCTTTCTCTGGCCCGGGCTGAAGTCAGTTTTCGTTTCCTCCTTCAGGTACGGAACAAGATTATCCAGGCCTACGAAGAAATTATGCGCATGCAACTTTAGGGGTTAAACCATGGCCTTTCCCGCACCCAAGGAACTTTTGCGACAACTGAAAGAATTTTGGCAAAACCTTTCTAAACAGCAACGGCTGGCCCTCTTGGGTACCCTGGTCATCGTGCTCGGGGGACTTTTAGGGCTGGTTTATTACCTGAACCGGGTGGACTGGGGCCTCCTTTACCGGGGGCTTCCTGAAGAACAGGCGGCCCGGGTCCTGGAATACCTGAAACAGGAAAAAATTCCCTACCGCGTGGAGGCCGGGGGGACCATAAAGGTCCCCAAAAACAAAGTGCCGGAAGTGCGTATGGCCCTGGCGAGCCAGGGGGTTTTGAGCCCCAATTTGGAAGGGTTTGAGATATTTGACCGGAACCAATTGGGGGCTACGGACTTTTTACAAAGGGTCAATTACCAGCGGGCCCTGGAAGGCGAACTTTCAAGGACCATTACTGCCCTGAAAGCGGTGGAGGCGGCAAGAGTACACCTGGCCCTCCCCCGGGAAAGCCTCTTCATTACCGAGGAAAAACCCCCGAAAGCCTCGGTCTTCGTCAAGCTAAAAGAGGGGGGAAGGCTTACCAGGCGTGAAGTCCAGGGGATCGTTAACCTGGTCGCCAGTGCCGTGCCAGGCCTGAGCCCTGAAAACGTGACCGTGGTGGATACCAACGGGCGGGTCCTTTACCGGGAAGAAACCCCGGAAGAACGCCTTACTTCCGAACAAATCGCCTTTCGCAAACAGCTTGAAAACGCCTTTCAGGAAAAGATCGAAAGCCTGCTCACCCAGGCCCTCGGGCCCGGACACGCGGTGGCCCAGGTCTCCGTAGACGTGGACTTTACCAAGGAAGTACGTCAGGAAGAGACCTACGACCCGGAAGGGATCGCTATCAGGAGTGAACTTTCGGAAGAAAGCCAGAAGGAGGGCCTTTCGGAAGGGGGAGTGCCCGGGGTCAAAGGGGCGGTGGTCAACAAGGTGGAAGGAAACGCCAAAAGCCTTTCGCAGAGTCAAAAAGAAGTGCGCCGCAGCCTTACCCGTAATTACGAAGTGAGTAAGGTGGCCCGCACCCAGGAATTTTTACCCGGGGCCATCAAAAAGATTTCCGTGGCCGTATTGCTTGACGAAGCGGTGCTTAAGCCGGCGGCCAAGGAAGGAGAGGCCCAGGCTGCCACGGACAGACTGGCCCAGGTGGAAAGACTGGTCAAAGGGGCTATCGGGTACAATCCGGACCGGGGCGACCAGGTAGAAGTGATCAGCATGCCCTTTGAAGGCTTCAAGGAAATCTCTCCCCGGGCGGCCTGGCTGGAATACGCCGACCGCTTCGCCCGCCCCTTCATCGAATTCTTACTCGTGGTGCTCTTCCTCTTGCTGGTGATCCGGCCGGTACTCAAGACCTTCCTCAAGAGGATGGAACCCGAACCGCCACCGCCGCCTGAAGAGGCGTTACCTGAAGGGGAGGAGGCCGAAGCCCTTGAAGCCGAAGAGCCCACCCCGCTGCCTCAGGAAATAGCCCTTAACATAATCCAGAACCAGCCTGAACGGGCGGCGGTCCTGGTCCGCCGCTGGCTGGCGGAAGAAAGCGAAGAAGAAAGGAAAAAGGCCCTGAAGGAGGCGGAAGCCCATGCCGGCGTACAAGGTTGATCCGAATAATCTTACCGGGCCCCAAAAAGCGGCCATTTTCCTCCTCACCATGGGTGAGGAGTTTACCGCCGAGGTTTACAAGTACCTTACGGAAGAAGAGATAAAGCGTATCGGGGTCGAAATGGCCCGTCTGGACTACATCCCCGCGGAAGCCGTCAAAAAGGTGCTTGACGAGGCCAATATGGAAAGCAAAGAACTTTTGGCCGACATAACCGTCTCGCCGGAAGATTTCTTAAAACAAAGCCTGGTCAAGGCCTACGGCGACCGCGGCAAAGAGATCTACGAAGAAATAAGACAGGAATTGGGCCCCAAAGTCTTTGAAAAATTAAGGCGCCTTGACCCGCGCACCATCGCTAACTTCCTGCGTAACGAACACCCCCAGACCATCGCCATTATTTTGGTACACCTGGACCCGGACAAGGCCGGCCAGGTAATATCCTTTTTGCCGGAAAACCTGCGCCCAGAAGTGATTTACCGCATCGCAGAACTAGACAAGGTAGACCCGGAAATTATCCAGGAAATAAGCGCCGCCCTGGAAGAGGAACTGGAATCCGTGGGCGGTACTTTCAGCAAAAAGCTCGGTGGGGTAGAACGGGCGGCGGAGATCCTGGCCCACGTAAGCCGTGATCTCGAAGAGGAGATCCTTTCCGAAGTGGAAGAAGAAAACCCCACTCTGGCCGAAGAAGTACGGAAACACCTCTTCACCTTTGAAGACCTGCTCAAGGTGGACGATACCGCTATCCAGGCCATCCTCAAGGAAATTTCTACCGAAGACCTCAAACTGGCCCTCAAGACGGCCTCTGAAGAGTTGCGCGAGAAATTCTTCAGCAACATGAGTGAAAGGGCCGCCCAGCTCCTCAAAGAGGACCTCGAGATCATGGGGCCGGTGCGGGTCTCTGACGTAGAAGCTGCCCAGCAAAACATCATTAAAGTGGCCAAACGCCTGGAACAGGAAGGGAAAATCGTCCTGGCCGTAGGGGAGGAGGAGTTTGTCTAAGATCATAAAGGGAGGCCATACCAAATTTTTTAATTTCTTCTGGAAGGAGGGGGAAGAAACCTTTAACCCCTTAAAGACCCTCCTTCCTGAAGAGGCCCTGACCGAGGCCGAAAAGGGACCTGAAGGAGACCTTACTGAAGAAAAGACCCAACCTGAAGTGACAGAAAATACTACTCAAGTGGAAGAGGGGCCAAAAGAAGCAGAAAGGGAGGAGGTTCTTCAGGAAGAACCGGCTGAGCCTGCGCCCCTGGACCTTGCCCAGTTAAGCCTTGAGGAGCTACGGGCTCATCCCGAAATATCAGCCAAGCTTGCCCTGCTGGAACAGGAGGCCTACGAGAAAGGGTTTGCCCAGGGGCAAAAAGACGGCGAACTCATAGGCCGTAAAAAATACGAGACCCTGGCCAACCGGCTGGCCGAAATCCTCAAAAACCTGGAAAAAGACCTTTCTGAACACGTCCTGGCCCTTGAACCCCAGCTCCTGGCCCTGGTCAAACTGATGGTGGAAAAACTGGTCTTAAAAGAAGTGGACACCGACGCCCAGCCTATTAAGGCCTCGCTCAGGGAGGCCTTAAAACACGTGGTAGAACAGACGCAGGTCAAGATCCACCTCCACCCGGATGATACGGAATTCCTAGACGAGATACTGGCGGAACTCAGGGAAGAATTTTCTAAGATCAAAGACTTTGAAATCGTCCCCAACCCCAACCTCAAAAGGGGAGGGTGTTTGCTGGAAACGGACTTTGGGCTGGTAGACGCTACGCTGGAAAGGAGATGGCAAGAAATTCTGAAAAGATTGGAAGATGAAGGTTCCTGATCTTGAGGCCCTTTTGAAGAGCATTGCCGAAATAGAGCCTGTGGCCATCTGCGGGCAGGTAAAAAGGGTGGTGGGCCTGGTGATCGAGGCGCAGGGGCCAAACGTGAGTGTGGGTGGCCTTTGTGAAATCGAGGTCCCCAAGGGCAAAAACCTGGTGGCTGAAGTGGTGGGATTCCGGGACGAGCGGGTCCTTTTGATCCCTTTTGGTGACCCACGGGGGATAGAACCCGGGAGCAAAGTTTTTGTGCGGCCAGAAATCGGGGTCAGGGTAGGGGAGGGGCTCCTGGGACGGGTGCTTGACGCCTTGGGGGAGCCCCTTGACGGCAAACCCCTCCCTCGCCTCTCCACCTATTATCCCCTTTATGCCGAACCGCTAAAACCTTTCGAAAGAGCCCGTATCTCAACCCCTCTAGACGTGGGGGTAAGGGCCATAAACGCCCTCTTGACCGTGGGCAAAGGACAGCGGGTGGCCATCATGGCTGGTTCCGGAGTAGGTAAGTCCACTCTCCTCGGGATGATGGCTCGGCACACCCAGGCAGACGTCAACGTTATCGCCCTGATAGGGGAACGGGGCAGGGAGGTACGCGAGTTCCTGGAGAGGGATCTCGGGCCGGAAGGGCTGGCCCGTTCGGTGGTGGTGGTGGCCACTTCCGATCAGCCACCCCCTTTGCGAATCCGCGGCGCCTATCTGGCCATGGCGATTGCAGAATATTTTCGGGATCAGGGGGCAGACGTCCTGGTCATGATGGATTCTCTGACCCGTTTCTGTATGGCGGGCCGGGAAATCGGTTTAGCGGTAGGAGAGCCCCCTACCGCCCGGGGGTATACCCCTTCGGTCTTTGCCACTTTGCCCAAGTTACTGGAAAGGGCCGGGCCCAAAGCAGAAGGAGGCAGCATTACCGGGTTTTACACCGTACTGGTAGAGGGGGATGATTTTAACGAGCCGGTGGCAGACGCCGTGCGCTCTATCGTTGACGGCCACATAGTGCTGACCCGGGAGCTGGCCCACCAGGGACATTACCCTGCCATTGACGTATTACAAAGTGTCAGCCGGGTGATGGTCGATATCGTCTCTGATGAGCACAGAGAGGCTGCCAAAAGGCTGATAAACACACTGGCAGTCTACCGTCGGGCCGAGGACCTCATCAACATAGGGGCCTACGTGCGAGGTAGCAACCCGGAAATCGACCAGGCCCTGGCCAAGATTAACGACATAAAGGCCTTTTTAAGGCAGGATATCAAAGAAAAAGCAACTTTGGAAAAAAGTATACAAGAACTCCTTAAAGTGAGCGCATGAAGAAACCACCGGAGATCTTAAAAACCCTCCTCTGGGTCAACGAATTACGGGAAACAAAGGCCCGGGAAGAGTTTCAGCGGGCCAAAAGGGCCCTTAGCGAGCTCAAAGAGATGCTGGCCGAAGTATCCGCCAGACCGAAAAGACTCTACGACGAATTGGGCCAGGGGCCGGTTGACGGGGCCGAATTGCGGCTTTTCGCCCAACAAATAGATCGTCTTTTGGAAGAGAAGGAAAAGGCGGAAAAAATCATGCGTAGCAAAGAAAAAGAAGTAGAACGGTTGAGGCAGGAAGCGGTAAAGCTCCACCAACGCCGACGCATGGCCGAAACCCTCTGGGAGAAGGCCCGGACCCACTACTTGCGCGAAATACAAAAAGAAGAGTTCAAAAACATGGAAGATCTGCTCTTGATGAGGAGAAAGCAGGATGAGAACCTTTAAGTGGTTACCTCTTTTATTGGTGGTTGCCCTTTTGAAATTTATGGTCACCGGTCTTTATTTCTGGGGCTGTAAACACGGAGGCCTTAAGTGGGGCGTTCAGGAAGCAGAAGCTGCCCCCAATCAGCCTTCAGAAAAGACCCTTCCCTCTTGCCCCGAGGCCCTTTTTGAGGCCCTCAAAGCAGAAAGAGAAAAGCTGGCCCAAGAAAGAAAGGCCCTTGAAGAGAGAAAGAAAAACCTGGCCCTCCTTGAAGAACAGATCAAAAGACGCCTGGCCACCTTGAAGACCCTGGAAGAGGAGCTGGACAAAAAATTAACCGAGTTGCGTACCATCAAAAACAAAAGGTTTAAACTCCTGGTAGGGGCTTACGGGAACATGAAGCCCTCAAAGGCCGCCAAACTTATTGAGGCCATGGAGCCGGAGATGGCCATCAAGATCCTCTCTGCCCTGAAGACCGAACAGGTGGCCCGCATCCTTTCCGCCATGCCCCCGGAAAAGGCCGCTTCTTTGGCCGAGTCCCTGTCAGGGTTGCCTCCCCGTGAGATGTGACTTGAAACCTGGGGCCCATAATGCTTAGAATGATCTAAAAACGCACAGGAGGGTCTTATGGGGCTCCAACAGCTAATTACCAAGTACGTTCCCCAGGGAGTCTTTGTGGTCACGGTGCGTGACGGAGAAAAAATAAACGGTATGACCGCGGCCTGGGTCAGTCAGGTCTCTTTCCGGCCCCGCCTCCTTTCGGTAGCTATCGCCCCACAACGTTACACGTACGAATTGCTCAAAAATTCCGGGGTATTTTGTCTTAACGTCTTGGGGGAAGGGCAGGTAGAATTGGCCAAACACTTTGGTTTCAAAAGCGGGCGAGAGGTCAACAAGTTTGAAGGTATTGAATATTCTACCGCCCTTAAAGGATCCCCGGTCTTAAAAGACGCCATCGCCTATTTTGAATGCGAAGTGGTTTCCACCTGCGAAGCAGGGGACCACGTGCTCTTTATCGGAGACGTGGTAGACCACGGTGTCCTAAAAGAAGGAGTGGAACCTCTGATCTTCCGCTGGGATGACTATTTCGGGGGCAAATAATGGCCAAGAAAAAAGAAGTGGCACCAGAAGAGGAGATTTTAGTCCTCCACGAGAAATGGGTCCGGGCCGCTCGCGAGCACCTGCGCGAAATCATCATTGTTTCGCTGGTCCTGGTCTTCCTGGCCTCCCTTTGGGCCTTTTACAATTATTACCGGCAAAAAAGGTTAGATGAGGCCTCTTTGCTCTACGCCCGCGCCCTCATGGTGCGGGACGTTAAACAGAAAAGGGCGCTTCT
>DROK01000271.1 GCA_011321895.1 Thermodesulfatator atlanticus | reverse complement strand
TACTTCCAGAGCCACAAGCTCCCGGCGCAGGTACGGGTGGCCCTGGCCTGCTGCCTCAACATGTGCGGGGCGGTCCACTGCTCTGATATCGCTATCCTCGGTATCCACCGTAAGCCTCCGCTGATCGAAGACGATCGTCTGGAATACGTTTGTGAGATCCCGCTGGTGGTGGCGGCCTGTCCGCTCGGGGCCATTAAGCCGGCTACCGTGGAGATCGATGGTAAGAAGAAGAAGACGGTGCGGGTAAACGAGAAGCGCTGCATGTTCTGCGGTAACTGTTACACCATGTGCCCGGCCATGCCTCTGGCAGACGGTGAGGGTGACGGGATCGCCATCCTGGTGGGTGGAAAGATTTCAAACCGGGTCTCTCCGCCCAAGTTCTCCAAGCTCGTAATCCCTTACATTCCTAACGAACCGCCGCGGTGGGAAACCACCGTCAAGTGGGTGCGCAAGATCCTTGAGACTTACGCCCAGCACGCCCGCAAATATGAGCGTCTGGGTGAATGGGCCGAGCGGATCGGCTGGGAACGTTTCTTCGAATTGTGTGAGATTCCGTTTACGGATAAGACCATGGACGATTACCGGCTGGCTTACGATACTTATCGTACTTCGATGCACTTTAAGTTCACCAGCCACGTACAAATTGTTGAATAGGGGCAATAAAAAAGGAGGTCTAACTTATGGATATTGAAGAGGTCAAACAGAAAATTTTGGAATTCATGGAAAAGAAGGCCAAATCTAAGTCAAAGATTTATCTCAAAGATATGCAGCGGGCCATTCCTGACGCCAAGCCCATGCTTATCAAAAAGGCGGCCAACGAGCTGGTCCGGGAAGGGAAACTGGAGTATTTCTCCACCGGTTCGACGGTGATGTATAGTCTTCCCGGCCAGGATCTCGAAAAGGGCATGAAAGAAGAATAAACCATAAGGGCCGGCTCAAGCCGGCCCTTTTTATACCTTTACGTGTTCGGTTACTAACTTATACGTATTGGTCACCTTTAATTTTTCGAAGAGGAAGGATATTTTCTGGGCCAGGCTGGCCATTATCTTTTCTTTGCTTTCTGGATCTAAATCCCACCATTTTTTCTTAAACGGTCCAAAGCCTTTTTTGCGTGTTTTGTAAATAAATTGGGCTTCTGACCAGCCTTCTTTCCATTCATGGGCGAAGTTTTTCTTCAAAAATGCGTAAATTTCCTGCCGAAAAGACTCTGGCAACGCCGGGTGGTCGTAAATCAGATTCTGGAAACCGGTGGCCAGATGGATCTCACAACAGCCCACCTCTGGAAAGAGATGGAACATTTCGTCAGGGAGGGTAGAGGCCCCGTGCTGTACGGCACCAGCCATACCGTATTCCCTGCGGGCAATTTCGGATAGGGTGCGCAAGGTGTCAAAATCCACCGCTACTTTGGCCACGGTCCCGTCAGGCAGGACCACCCCTCCGTGGGCCGTTCCGGTCTGCACGCTTATTTTGGAAATACCGGGTTCCCGTTTGAGGTGTTCCCGGTAGACCTTCATGAAGGCGTGTAATTCTTCCGGGCGGCTGTTGTGCCCACCGATTTCTCCGATCTCACCCCCCACGTTTACGGTAATCCCCGGGGGTTCTTTTTGACGGATGTAATCCGTCATTTCGGCGGTGAGACGGGAGTTATAGTACTGCTGTTCTTCAAGGCTTTCTTTTTCGAGTTCCACCAGGGTGGAGGCGTCGATATCGATCTGATAAAACTCTGCCGAGAGGGCCTCGTCTATCAAGCGACAGAGGTTTTCTTTTTCTTTTTCAGGGGCGGCAAAAAAGGCCTTTCTTTTGAACTGAAAATGGTCCCCCTGGATAAAAACCGGACCCCGGTAACCTTCTCTGGCGGCGGCGGCACAGATGACGGTCGCGTATTCCAGGGGGCGTTGGAGCGTATAGCTTATTTCAGAGCGGGCGATCTCAAAGATTACGGCGGCGGTCTCCTTCTCCAGGGCTACCCGAAAAACGGTACGGGCGAAATCATAGGTAAGCCCCCGGATATTGATGGCAGGTACGGTAAAACCGGGAAAATCCCGGGCCATAAATTGGTAAAGACCAAAGATAGAGGCCGGTACCGCCCCCAGGGCCTTGGCCAGCTCTTTGACCACCATAAGGCGGCTTTTTTTCTCCTCCGGTTCCTCGCAGAAAACCGCTTGGTAAACCAGCTCATCCAGGCTCCGGCGGGCCTGTGCCTGGTCTATGATTTCTATTTTGCCTTCTTTCAGGCTGAAACCTTTATTCTCCGTCATGACTCTCCCCCTTGATTTTTCTGGTAAAAAGCAGATAGGCCGTATGCCCTATCATGCGGTCTTCGGGCCGAAAACGTTCCGGGTTGGTTTTGTAAAAACGGAGCATGATCTCAAGGACCTGGGTACCCACAAAGGGATAACGGGCCAGGACCTTCAGGGTCTCACTTACCTGGTTGGCGGTTGGGAGGAGCACCCCCAAGGGGCAGCCCCCTTTAAGGGCCCGCCAGGCGGCCTCTATAAGTTCCCAAGGGGTTTTGAGGTCCAGGAATACCGCGTCAACCTCTTCTTGCTCTTCAAAATGATCCCGGGCCTCCCCTTTAAAAATCACCCGTTCCGCCAGGCCGAAACGGGTCAGGTTTTCTTGCGCCACTTTCTGGAACCGGGGCTCCTTTTCGTAAGTGATGACCCGCCCCTCCGGGCCTACCGCAAAGGCGAAGGCCAGAAGGAGGCTTCCTGAGCCGGTGCCACATTCCAAAACCGTCTTTCCGGGCCCCACGTTTAACCGCAAAAGGATGTAGCCGATGTCTTTGGGATAGATGATCTGGGTGACCCTTTTGAGCTTCATCAAAAAGTCGTAAATGGTGGGCTTTAAGGCGTAGACTTTGTTTCCCTTCTGTCCGACAAGCGTGCTACCAAAGGGTTTGCCAATGAGTTTTTTGAGATCAAAGTGGTCTTTGTGGGTTTGAAAAGGGCGCTCCCCGACTTCTACCAGGTAAGAGCGCCCTTCTTCCGTATAGAGTAAAACGAGTTCTCCTTCTTTTATCATACCTCCGCCGCCTCAAAAAAGGCCTTGTAGGCCCGATAGGTCATGTAGAGGTCTCCCTTGTGGGCGATTTCGAAAGGAGAATGCATGGAAAGGAGAGGAGGTCCCACGTCGATGATATCCAGGCCGTGAAAGGCCAGGTATTTGGCCACCGTGCCTCCTCCGCCTTCGTCCACCTTGCCAAAGGAGGCGGCCTGCCACACCACACCGGCCCGGTTAAGCACCCGCCTTAGCCAGCCTACGTACTCGGCGTGGGCGTCGTTGGCGGCGTATTTTCCGCCGTGTCCCGTATACTTGGTGACCACGACCCCGTGGCCCATCCGGGCGTCGTTGAGTTTTTCGTGTACCTCCTGGTAGAAGGGGTCAATGCCCGCGGTCACGTCCGCTGAAATGGCCCTGGTGCGGAAAAAGACGTCTAAGACAAGGTCGGTACTGGGAGCAGAAACCCCCAAAATCTTTAACAGATCAAAGTAGATCTTTTCCAGTAACCGGCTTTTGGCCCCGGTGTTACCGTCAGAACCGATCTCTTCTTTGTCAAGGAACAAGGCCACCGAGGTGTAGGGCGGGGCTTCCAGGTTGAGCAGGGCCGCCAGCGAGGTAAAGGCGCAAATGCGGTCGTCCTGCCCGTAGGCCCCAATAAAGGCTCGGTCAAGCCCCACGTCCCGGGCCGGGCCCGCGGGGACCACCTCCAGTTCCGCACTGATGAAATCCTCTTCTACCAGTCCGTAACGCTCGTTAAGGAGTTTTAAGACGGCAAGTTTTACCCTTTCCTTTTCTTCGGAATCAGGCAGGGGAAGCCCTCCTACCAGGACGTTTAGCTTCTCGCCAGGGATGGCCTCCCTTAGTTTTTTCTCTCCCTGTACTTTGCGGGCGAGATGGGGCAGGAGGTCGCAGATGGTGAAGACCGGGTCGTCTAAATCCTCTCCGATGACGATTTTGACCTTGGTGCCGTCGGCCTTGACCACCACTCCGTGCAAGGCCAAAGGCAAGGCCACCCAGTGGTATTTTTTGATCCCGCCGTAGTAATGGGTCTTGAAATACGCCATTTCGAATTCTTCCAGAAGGGGATGGAGCTTGAGGTCAAGGCGGGGGCTGTCGATATGTGAGGCTATCAACCTTATCCCTTCTTGAGGGGGTTTGCGGCCCGCTACCACCGCCACCACCACCTTTTCCCGAAAGACACGGTAAAACCGGGTACTGCTTTCCGGATGGAAACCCCGGGCTTCAAGTAAGGCGCAAATCTCGGCGGTGCATTCCCTTTCGGTTTTGGCCTTGGAAAGGAAGGCCTTGTAATCATTGGCCAGGGTTTCTACGGCTTCCTTTTCGTCTTTATCCAGCCTGTCCCAGACGTGGGCTGACTGGTATCCGAGCTTTTCTTTTAGTTTTTTGAGTTCTTCACCCATCATTTCCCTCCTATGCATGATGGTTTCCCCGGGGAGAAGGAAGACGTCGGGGAGTTGGGGCGAATTCCACCGAAGGCTCCCGTCTTACAGGTTGGGGGAAAAGGCTCATGAGTTCGTAAATTTCCTCCGGCATCTGGGTGCTTACCGGAAGCCCGAGTTCTCGAGCCTCATCAAAAGTAATGGGATAATCGTGGGTCCAGCGGCCCTGGGAGAGGACCTCCGCCAGTTCTTCGGTCTTTTCTGGAGGAAATTTCCCGGCCAGGAGCTCCTTTAGGTTTTGTTTCATCTGGCGTAAGGCCTTCTCCGCTACGTCAGCCATAATTAGCGTCTGGTCATCGATATTTTCCATGGGTTTTTCGCGCAAGACCCGGGCCAGGCTGGCGGCGGGAAACTGGTTTACCTGAGGGTCAACCGGCCCCAAGACGGCGTGCTCGTCCATAACGATTTCGTCAGCGGCAAGGGCAATCAGCGTGCCCCCGCTCATGGCGTAATGAGGGATAAAGGCGGTAACTTTGCCTTTGTGACGTTTGACGGCGCGGGCAATCTGTAGGGCAGCCAGGACCAGGCCCCCAGGGGTGTGGAGGATGATATCGATAGGCACTTCCGGGTCCGTAAGGTGGATGGCCCGGATCACCTGCTCGGAATCGTTTATGTCGATGAAGCGCATGATGGGAAAACCGAAAAAACTCATGGTCTCCTGGCGGTGTACCAGCAGGATTACCCTTGAGTTGCGTTTTTGTTCTAGTTTGCGGATTACACGCTGCCTGGCGGCTTCCAGAAATTTCTGTCTTAACAGCGGCTGTAAGGTCATCAGGATGAAAAAAAGCCAAAAAATATCAAACCCGGAGATGCCTCCCGCCATAATCCTCTCCTAACGGTTGAATTTTTCCCCGAGGGCGTATGGCACACCCCAGGGCCGTGCTTCGTCGCGAAAACAACCGCGCCTCCCCCAGCAGAAGAGGCGGTGCAGGACAAGACCGGTGACAAAGCCCCCCACGTGGGCCCACCAGGCCACTCCTCCTACTACCTGTCCGTGGACTACGGAAAGGGTGCCGGACAGAAGCTGCATTAAGTACCAGAAACCTATGTAAAGGATGGCCGGGACCTCAAAAAAGAAAGGAAAAAAGAAGATGGGCACCATGACTATTATTCTGGCGAAGGGAAAGAGGGCGTAATAGGCGCCCAAAACCCCGGAGATGGCCCCGGAGGCCCCGATCATGGGGACCCGGGAGTCGGGGTGCATCCAGATATGGGCCACGGTGGCGGCCAGGCCGCAGGTCAGATAGAAAAGGAAAAAGCGCCGGTGCCCCATCCGGTCTTCCACGTTGTCTCCAAAGATCCACAGGGTCCACATATTACCGAGGAGGTGGAACCAGCCCCCGTGTAAAAACATCGCGGTAAAAGGGGCTATGTAAGTAAGGAGGGGGGTGGCGTGGAAGCGGGCAAAAGCAGGGTCCGTATAGCGGGCAGGGACCACCCCGAGATGAAAGATCAGGCTTTCCCGCCAGGGTTCGGGCAGCCAGAGTTCAAAGAGAAAAACCAGAGTATTTATGATAATGAGCCCTACGGTGACCACCGGGAAGGTGCGGCGGGGAACGATATCCTGGATGGGAATCATCCGAGTGCTCCTACGGCGGCCCCCCTGACTTTCTTGCGTAAGGAAACGCTTCGGGCCACCAGTTCTTCAAAAGCAAAATCCGCCACCAGGCCAAAGGCAAAGTCTACGGCATAAGAAGCCAGTTCTCCCTCAAGCCTTTTACACGGATGAAAACTTTGGGCCCGGGCCTCCTTAAGCAAGCCCTCCCGGCCCCCCTGGTCAAAGATTACCGCCAGACAGGCCAGGGAGGCGGCCTGAGGGGCCAGGGCGAAAAATTCGGCGGCCCGTAAAGCGTAGCGGTTACCGTTAAAAGAGACGCTGCCGCCCTGATTTTCTCTCACCAAGGAAAAGGCCTCCACGTCGGTGATACTGTCCCCCACGTATAAGACGTCTTCGGCCGTAAGGCCGGTTCTCTCAAGGCTTTCTGACACGGCCCTGGCCTTTTCCGGGCCTCCGATGGGGTTTACCTCTTCCAAAAAGCGCCCGGCCGCGGTCTCAGGAATGATCTGCCAGAATATCTGGTCCAGGCGCAAGATTACCTTTTGGCTTTCAGGGGGCAGGTCAGAAAGGGCCTTGGCGTTCTCAGGCCAGTCTATCATGGGCAGTGTGGCGATCTCCCGGGCCAATTCCTGTAAAAGTTTTATCTCTTCCCGTGAAAGGTGGACCTTATCCAGGTCTACTTCGGTACAGAAGACGTTTTCCAACGGGAAGCCCGAGACCGCGCTTAAGGCCTCGAGATAAGGCCGGTAACTGGTACTGATGATATAGGTGGGCCAAACTTTTGCCGCAAAACGCAAAAAGGCCAGGGCCTTGGGGACCAGTTTGAGGGTTTTTTGTGAAAATTCTTTCATTAACCGGTTGGTTACGTCAAAGGCCTTAAGAAAGGGCAGGACCAGTTTGAGGGTGTCACCGGCTTTATAACCCGGCCGTTTCTCTATATCCGCCAGGTAATCGTCGTATTTGGAGACCAGGGCAAAGAGTTTGTCTCCTTGGGGGATGAAGTGGGCACACAGCTCAAAGGCGTTGTCGTTTAAGGTGAGTGGACCTTCACAATCGAGGTTTAGTTGGGGCATGGCCGCTTCCTCCTCGTTTTTTAATAATAAATTTTTATTGTTTAATCTAGCCTCAAACTTAGTTATAAGAAGCGGGGGAGGTTTTTTAGATGGCCAAGCCTAAACGTGCCTGGTGGGATATTTTCCTCCAGGACTGTTTTTTGCGCGGGGAAAGGTGGCTGTACAGTCTGGTAGCGGTCCTCATCCTTGTCGCCACCTTATTTACGATTTTTGACGGCGCTAAGGCCCTCTGGGAACTTTTCAGCCACCGGGCCTTTACCGAAGGCATTTTGCACGTGATGGACCGTTTTCTTTTGGCCCTCATGTTCCTTGAGATCCTCCACACGGTACAGATCGTCTTCGGTGAAGAACACCACCTGGCCTGTGTGGAGCCTTTTTTGATGGTTGGCATCATTGCCTCTGTCAGGCGTTTATTGATTCTTTCCTTTGAAATTTCGCACGCCGGGGAAGTTCCCCTGACCAAGCTGCGTTATTATCTTTTTGAGATGTTAATTATCGGTGTTTTAATCTTTCTTCTGGTAATAGCCGTTATTCTTTTGCGCCGTTCCAGGAAATAAGGGAGGGGATGATGGAACACGGAGATCGCATCCTGGTCTTGGATTTTGGGTCCCAGACGACCCAGCTTATTGCCCGCCGGGTGCGGGAGCTTCACGTCTACAGCGAGATCAAGCCCTTTAACGTCTCTCTGGCCGAGATAAAAAGGTTTGCCCCTAAAGGGATCATCCTTTCAGGGGGTCCGGCCAGCGTTTATGACGAAGGGGCGCCCAAGGTCTCCCCGGAGCTCTTTGCTTTAGGGGTTCCGGTGCTAGGTATCTGTTACGGGATGCAGCTCATGACCCACCTCTTAGGGGGTCGGGTGGAAAGGAGTACCAAGCGGGAATACGGCCCGGCGGAGCTGGAGATTATCCGTAACGAAGACCTGTTTTACGGGCTCAAAAAAGGTGGGCGCTACCGGGTGTGGATGAGCCACGGCGACCGGGTGGAGACCCCGGCTCC
>DROK01000270.1 GCA_011321895.1 Thermodesulfatator atlanticus | reverse complement strand
TCGCCGGCCCTTTCCGGAAGTGGGCCTTGAGTTTTATTTTCCCTTCCCCAAGATTGCCGGTACGTTTCCCCTTTCCCTTAGAACGTCTGACCTCTTTTGCCCACGGGGGCCGCCGGGTCTTTGTCTTCAGAAGGAAAGGGACTCCCCGAGACGCGGAGTTTGGACCCGGGTCGGGAAATGTTCTTTGATGGCCTCCTTTAAGGCCTTTCTGGCAGGGTCTTCCCCGTGGGTCAGGAAGATCTGGTGTGGGACTTTTTGAAAACGTCCGAGCCAGGCCAGGAGTTCGTGGTGGTCGGCGTGGGCGGAGAAGGCCTCGATTTTGAAAATACGGGCCCGGTTTTCTACCAGCTGGTGGTCGAGTTTGACCTTTGGGCGGCGTTTGAGGATTTCCCGGCCCGGGGTGCCGGCAGCCTGGTAACCCACAAAGACTACGTAGGTCCTGGGTTCGTTTAAATGGCGTTTTAGGTGGTCCACGATCCTTCCCCCGGTTACCATGCCGGATCCTGCGATCACCACGTAGGGTGGCGTGAGTTCTTCGATCCGGCGGGAGGCCTCAATTGAGGCCGCGGAAAAGAGCAAAGGGAAGGAAAAGATCTGGTCTCCCCGGGCCAGTTTCTCCAGGGCCTCTTCGTCGTAAAGTTCCGTATGTCTGGCGTAAACTCTGGTCACCTTTAGGGCCATGGGGCTGTCCACCACTACGGGTAAAGGGGCAAGCTCTTGGGCTTCGATTAGTTCGTTCAGGAAATAGATCAGTTCCTGGGTGCGTCCGATGGCAAAGGAAGGAAAAAAGACCCGGGCCTTATCCCGCCTGGCCTGTTCGATGATGAGTTTTAGCTGCTTTTTGGCCAGACTGAAGGGAGGGTGCCTGCGCCCCCCGTAGGTGGATTCCATGATGAGGTAGTCGGCTTCTTGAGGGGGATCCGGGTCTTTGATGATGGGGGTGCCTTGGCGGCCGATGTCTCCGGAAAAGACGAACTTTTTCCCTTCACACCAGAGCTCCAGGTGAGCGGAGCCCAAAATGTGCCCGGCGTCCCGCAGCCGGAAATGGATTTGGCCCGGCATATCAAAGATCTGGTCGTATTCGAAGGGCCAGCAGAGGTTAAGCACCCGTTGGGCCAACTCTCTGGGGCCCAGGTGGGGTTCCAGGTGGAGACGGTCTTCCAGGATAATTTCTAAAAGTTCTAAGGTGGCCTGAGTGGCCAGAATTTCACCCCGGAAACCGTCTCGAACCAGCTCAAGCAACCGACCGGAGTGGTCCAGGTGGGCGTGGGTCAGGATCACGTAGTGGATATCGGCAGGATCGAAGGGGAAGGTCTGGTTGAGCTTTTGCGCTTCCAGTCCCTGGTAGACCCCGCAATCGATCAAAATCCTTTTGCCTCCACTTTCCAGGAGATAGAGGCTTCCTGTTACCGTGCCACAGGCGCCCCAGAAAGTTAGACGTCCCATGATTTTTCTCTTTCTTTTTTGTGACCGATAGCTACTATAAGTTTGGAAATTCCAAAAGGAGTTTTTATGTTCTTTATCGACCGGCGCAAATATCCCCGTTATTGCTGTCGTCTGCCGGCCTTTTTAAACGACCGGGAAATGCACGTCTATCTCTGCGACCTTTCTCTTTCCGGCTGTTTTATCGAAGCACCCCCGGAACTCCTGATTCCCAAAGGAGAAAAAGTCTCCCTTACTTTAATGCTCCCGTGCGTCGGTCCTTTGCCGGTAACCGGGATCGTACGCCACCACGGCACGGCCGAGCGTCTGGGGATGGGGATCGAATTTCTGGAATTTCCTGACCGGTTACATCTGGTGTACGCCAAATTCGTAAAAATTCTTCCTTTGCTGGAGGAAGCCCGCAATCTTTACCAAAAACTGGCCGGATAAATGGTAGACCAATTGGCGTTATTAGCGGCTTTTCTTTGGGG
>DROK01000269.1 GCA_011321895.1 Thermodesulfatator atlanticus | reverse complement strand
TAGTTCCTTTAGAAAACCCCTTTTGTCAAGACGGTTTCGTTTTCAGGGCGCCCAAGACGTGTTAGAAAAGGTTTATGACCATCGTGATAGTGGGGGCTGGCAGCTGGAGCACGGCCTTGGGCAAACTCCTGGCGGAGAAGGGAAAGAAGGTCTTCCTGCTGGCCAGGCGGGGGGAAGTGGCTGAAGCCATAAACGCCCGCCACGAAAACCCCTTTTATCTCCCCCGGATAAAGCTCCCCCAGAACCTAGCGGCCACCACCGAGCCTGCAGTCCTGAAAGAAGCCCAGCTTATCGTCCTTGCCGTCCCCTCCCACGCCTTGCGCACCGTACTTACCAGGCTAAGACCCTACCTCAAAGACCCGGTACCACTCGTCTCCACCATAAAGGGGATCGAAGAAGAGACCCAGGCTACCATGAGCCAGGTGGTCCGGGAGACCCTTCCCCGCCCCTGGCATCCTTACTACACGGTCCTTTCCGGGCCGAGTTTTGCCGAAGAAGTGGCCCGAGAGCTCCCCACCGCCGTCACCATCGCCGGCCTGGAAGAAGAGATTACCACTCTGGTCCAGGAAACCTTTGCCACCTCTTATTTTCGTACCTATCGGACCCAGGACGTCCTGGGGGTGGAACTGGCCGGGGCCCTAAAAAACGTGGTGGCCATTGCGGTGGGCATCTCAGACGGCCTGGGCCTGGGGCTAAACGCGCGAGCAGCCCTCATTACCAGGGGCTTGGCGGAAATGACTCGTCTGGGCCTCAGGCTGGGGGCCAACCCCCTCACCTTTTCCGGCCTGGCTGGTCTGGGTGACCTGGTGCTTACCTGCACCGGGCCCCTTTCCCGTAACCGCAGCGTGGGCCTCAAACTGGGCCAGGGGAAAAGACTGAAAGACATCCTAGCCGAGATGACCCAGGTGGCCGAAGGGGTGCGCACCGCGGCCTCCGTCCAGGCCCTGGCCCGAAAATACGGGGTGGAAATGCCCATCTGCACCGCCGTCTACCAGGTACTCTACCAGGACCAAGACCCCGTCCAGATGGCCCACCAGCTCCTCAGCCGCCGCTTAAAAGACGAATTCGATGGGATACAAGTTTAAAAAAATTCTTGACTAGTAAGAAAAAGCTTGCTAGAAATTTTTCAGAAAATAAAAAGGAGGTCAGCGCTATGAACTTAAAAGGGACCAAGACCGAAAAGAACCTTTTAAAGGCCTTTGCCGGGGAATCCCAGGCCCGCAACCGTTATACCTATTTTTCCTCCGTAGCCAAAAAAGAAGGTTACGTCCAGATCGCCTACATCTTTGAGGAAACGGCAAACCAAGAAAAGGAACACGCCAAAAGACTTTTTAAATTTTTGCAGGGGGGAGATCTCGAGATCTGTGCCACCTATCCGGCCGGACGCATAGGCACCACCCTTGAGAATTTGAAACACGCGGCGGCGGGGGAAAACTACGAGTGGAAAGAGATGTACCCCGAGTTTGCGGAAATCGCCCGTCAGGAAGGTTTTCCGGAGATCGCCGCCATTTTTGAGCGGATCGCCGTGGCGGAAAAATATCACGAAAGGCGCTACCAGGCCTTTGCCCGCCTGATCGAAGAGGGCCGGGTCTTTAAGCGTGAAATGGAAGTAAAGTGGCGCTGCCGTAACTGTGGTTACGTACACGAAGGTTTGGAGGCCCCGGAAGAATGTCCCGCCTGCGCCCACCCGCGGGCCTATTTCGAACTCTATGTTGAACCCTGGTAAAGACGTTACATGCCTGCCTCAGCCCTTCGGTCATTGCGACCCCTGTCGTGGTTAAACATCACGACAGGGGGAAGCAATCTCTATAGATCGCTTCGCCGCTCACTTCGTTCGCGACTCGCGATGACCCTTCCCCCTTGTCATTGCGAGCGGAGCGGCAGCGGAGCGAAGCAATCTCGCGATGACTAACGTAGGGGGCGTAATGACAACAAGTCGTTAAGCTTTTCGGCTAAAAAATGCTCCCATTAATAATTAGGGCCTCTTTAAAGAGGCCCCCTTTATTACTTCTTCCAGTTCCGTAAGGCCAAAGGGCTTCTTTAAAAAGCCGTGGACCTCCTGAAGCCGAAGCTTTTCCGTGATCCTTTCGTCTTTGAGACCGCTGGCTATCACGGCCTTAAGATGTGGATCTATCTTCCTGAATTCTTCTAGGAGCTCAAAGCCGTCTTTTTCGGGAAGGATCATGTCGATAATCGCCAGTTCGAAGGGCTCCCCCCGGTAAAAGGCCTCTTTAAAGAGCTTGAAGGCCTCTTCGGGGTGTGCCGCGAGAGCCACGTTACACCCCAGAAAATTAAGAAGGTCCTGGTAAAGGGTGAGGATTTCTTGCTCGTCATCCACCACCAAAACCTTGAGTTTGGGTTTCACCACCAGACACAAAGAGGCCGAAGCGTCTTCTGTTTTCTTTTCCTCCTCCTCATCAGAAGGGGTGGGCACCGCTGGCAGATAGAGGACAAAAGAAGTCCCCTTTCCCGGGGTAGAAAAGACCTCCAAATGCCCCTGGTAAGCCTGGATGATGTGGTAAACGATGGCCAGCCCCAAGCCGTGTCCCCCTCTTTTAGTAGAAAAATAGGGGTCAAAGATGCGTCTCAGACGTTCGGGCTCAATACCCGGGCCGTTATCGGTGATGGTCAAACGTACGTATGGGCCGTCCTTTAAAGAACTGGCGCCCCGGGCGACGAAATTTTCCGCCTTAATAATGATAACGCCCTTGCCAGCCACGGCCTCTTTGGCGTTTAACAAGATGTTCTGTAAAAGCTGGACCAGCCTTACCTGATCTATCCTCACCTGCCACAAATTGGTTGGAATCTCGAGGACACAATCTATTTCAGCATCTGCCAGGACCAGTTCGGCCAACTCTTCCACCACCTGCGCCAGATTGGTTTGCTCACTCGAAGGGGAGATTCTGGTGTGGGCCAGGATGTTTTCGGCAAATTCTTTTATCTTGGCGATACCCTGACGGGCCTTATGGATATAGCGCTCCCTTTGCGCCTCGTTTTTACTGCGTAAAGCCAGGGCGAGGTTGCCGTCGAGAATGGTGATCAGATTCCTCAGATCGTGGACAATTCCCTTGGCAAAAAGGCTTAAGGCCTCGAACTTGTCCTTTAAGGCCGCGGTAGAAAAACTCTGGCAATCTTTCCCCCACCAGAATTCGGGCAGGCCCTCTTTAAAACACAGGAGTTCAAAGAGCTGTTCCAGGTTAGTAAAACTTACCAAAAGCCCCCTTACCTTGCCCTCCCGGTCCTTAAGGGGCATGAGGTCTATCCACCAGTGGCTGCCGCGCCAGAGGAGGGATACCCGCTGACGCTGACCCTGGCAGAAGACCTCTTTGACCGGCAAAGGTCTGGTCTGAGGAAAATTTTCCTCAAAAAGGTCACTTAAGGCCAGGCCGCGGAAGGAATTTTTGTCCGTGCCCAAAAGAGACCCAAAGGCCTCGTTAGCCAGCAGGATCTCTTCTTTTTGAGAGATGACCACCGCAGGTCTGGGGCATACGTCAATGATGACCTGCCAATCCTCAAGGGATTTTAAACAGGGTAACCCCTCTTTGTTAAAGGGTTCCATGATGCCTTTTAAAAAACCCTCCTAATAAAGGATCGACCTCAGGCCCTACAACTTTATTCCCATTCGATGGTGGCCGGGGGTTTGGAGGAAATATCGTAGACCACCCGGTTGACCCCGCGGACTTCGTTGATGATCCTGTTGGAGAGCCGGGCCAAAAGGTCGTAAGGCAACCTGGTCCAGTCTGCGGTCATGGCGTCCACGCTGTCCACACACCTGATGGCCACCACGTATTCATAAGTCCGGTAATCCCCCATCACCCCCACCGTGCGTACCGGCAGCAGCACGGCAAAGCTCTGCCAGACCTTACGATACCAGCCACTCCTTTTCATCTCCTCAAGGACGATGGCGTCTGCCTCCCGCAAAATGGCAAGCCTTTCCGGGGTAACTTCCCCCAGGATGCGGATCGCAAGCCCCGGGCCGGGGAAAGGCTGACGGTAAATGATATCCTCAGGCAGTCCTAGCTCCCGCGCAATCTCCCGCACCTCGTCCTTAAAGAGCTCCCGTAAAGGCTCGATGAGTTTTAGGTGCATCCGCTCTGGCAGCCCCCCCACGTTGTGGTGCGATTTAATGGTAGCGGAAGGGCCTTTAAAAGAAACGCTTTCTATGACGTCCGGATAGAGGGTACCCTGGGCCAGGTAGGTAACGTTTCCTACTTTTTTGGCCTCTTCTTCAAAGATCTCAATGAAAGTATGTCCGATAAGGCGCCTTTTCTCTTCCGGATCAGTCACCCCTTTGAGCCGGGAGAGGAATTTTTCGGTGGCGTCCACGTAACGCACGTTGAGGCCGAGTTTTTTCATGAGGGTGAGGACACTTTCGGCCTCCCCTTTACGTAGCAAACCGTTGTTTACGAAAATACAGACCAGGCGGTCCCCTATGGCCCGGTGCACCAGAACCGCCGTTACCGTGGAATCAATCCCCCCTGATAAGGCACAAATGACCTTTTCTTCAGGGCCGATTTGGGCCTTCAATTCGGCCACCACCTTTTCGATGAAAGATTTCATGGTCCAGGTGGGCCTGGCCCCGCAGATACGGAAAACAAAGTTGGCCAAGACTTCCCGCCCGATTTCGGTGTGGGCTACTTCCGGGTGAAACTGGACCCCGAAAAGGGGTTTTTCCTCATGCCTTAAGGCGGCGTAGGGGGAGTGTTCACTCTTGGCCAGGGTATAAAATCCGGGAGCCGGGGTCTCCACCCGGTCGCCGTGGCTCATCCACACCCGGTAGCGCCCACCTTTTTTGAGCCCGTAAAACAGGTCTTCGTTACGGATAATCTCCAGCTCCGCCGGGCCGTATTCCCGCTTAACACTCCTTTCCACCCGACCCCCTAAGAGGTGGGTCATGAGCTGCATCCCGTAACAGATACCCAGCACCGGAACCCCTAAAGCGAAGAGCTCCGGGGTGACCTTGGGCGCCCCTTCGTCATAAACGCTGGCCGGACCCCCTGAAAGGATGATCCCTTTAGGGGCAAACCTTTTTATCTCAGCCAGAGAGACGTTAAAGGGCTTGATCTCGCTGTAGACGTGAAGCTCCCGCACCCGGCGGGCAATAAGCTGGGTCGTCTGGGACCCAAAATCCAAGACCAGGATGCGATCTCCGT
>DROK01000268.1 GCA_011321895.1 Thermodesulfatator atlanticus | reverse complement strand
CCCCGCCTTCTGGCTTCCCTATGGGCCAGGGCCCGGGCCCTTTTCCTCATTTCCGGGAAGAGGAGGGCGAAGGAGAGGGCTTCTGAAAGCCCGCTGCTCTGAGAGATTTGGTGGTAAAGCTCATAGCCCAATTGGGCCGCCACCCAGAGGTAGGGGTGGTAGTTATCGATTGCAAGTTCCGGCCAGGCCGTTCGCAGATAACCTTTGAGAGCACCAAGCTGTACGGAAGGGCGGCTAAAAATGGGCCAGGGGAGCGCAAGGAGGGCAAATTTTTTCATGGTAGTTCTGGATGAAGTAGCCTGACCATCTCTTCCAGGGCTTTAATGATCCTTGGCCCGGGGCGGGCGAATAAGAATTCGTCCACGTAATAGACCCGCCCGGCGGCCACCGCGGGGATTACCTTTAGGAAGGGCCTCTGGGCCACCGGCAAAGGGTTTTTGTTCATCGGGCCTAATTGTACGATATAGACCTCAGGCGCCAGCTTGATAATCAATTCCGGGGCCACTCTGACAAATTTTTTGGGGACCTGGATCACGTTTTGCCCCCCGGCTCTGGTGATCAGGTCGTTTACGATGTGTTTTTGGCCAGCGGCCAAAAGGGCAGGGTAGGAGACCTCGTAAAAGACCCGGGGGCGCTTTTTTACCCTGGCCACCCGGGCCTCAAGCTCCTGGCATTTTCTTCTCATACGGGCCACCAGCGTCCGGGCTGCCTCCCGGCGGCTAAGGAGGATCCCCACCCGTTCTATGGTAGCAAACACCGCCTCTACGGTATAAGCGTTAAAAACCGCCACTTTCAGCCCGTGGGCCTCGAGCTCCTTCACCGCCAGCAGCCCTCCCCGGGAGACCGAGCCCTGAAGGACCAGATCAGGTTTTAGAGAAAGGATGATTTCCAGGTTGGGGCGGAGGTGGGTACCTACTTTGAGCTTGTCCCGCACGCAGGGGGGATAGGTCTCGTGCGCCGTCACCCCCACGATATTTTCACATTTACCCAGGGCGGCCACGGTCTCGGTGAGGGCCCCGTAAAGGGAGACAATTCTTTGGGCTGGCTCCTTAAGGGTGACCTCCTGGCCGCGGTCGTCAACGATCTTTAGAAAGGCCAGGACGTTTCTGGGACCTGTTAAGCCTAATGTGAGCGCCAATAATAACAAAAATAATTGTTTCCGCGCAAACGCCATGTTAAATGTAAACCACCGCTTAAGAAAATACGCAAGCGGAGGCCCCATGTCCCGGAAAGTAAAGGTCATCGTTACCGCCGGTTACGGCACCAATTGCGAAAGAGAGACCGCTTACGCCTGTAAAAAGGCAGGCGCGGAGCAGGTTGACATCGTCCATTTAAGTGACCTTATTTACGGTCAGGCCCGCCTTGACGCTTACCATCTCCTGTGTTTGCCCGGAGGCTTTCTGGACGGGGATCATCTGGGTGCGGCCCAGGCCGGGGCCCATCGTTTCCGCTACGCCCGGGTCAAAGAAAGCGGGGAAAGATTGCTTGATCAGCTTTTGAAATTAATCGGGCAGGGCGGGTTGATAATCGGGATATGTAACGGTTTCCAGCTCCTGGTCAAGCTGGGTCTCCTGCCCGGTTTCGGGGGCAACTACGACCAGCGGTTGACCAGTCTTACCTACAATGATTCAGGCCGTTTTGAAGACCGCTGGGTCAAATTGAAGATAAATACCAACTCTCCCTGCGTCTTCACCAAGGGCCTTGAGACCCTTTATCTACCGGTGCGCCACGGAGAGGGAAAGTTCGTGACCAAAGACGAAGAGGTGCTGGAAAGACTTAAGCAAAACCAACAAATAGTTTGCCAATACGTGGACCCCAAAACCGGTGCGCCAACCCAGGTCTATCCTTACAACCCTAACGGGTCTCTTGAGGCCATCGCCGGCATCTGTGACGAGACCGGGCGCATCTTTGGGCTTATGCCACACCCGGAAGCCTACAACCATTTTACCAACCACCCCCGCTGGCGCCGGGGAGAAGAGGACCTGCTCGGTCTGGTAATTTTTAAAAACGCCGTGGCCTATATCCGGGAAAACCTGCTTTAGATGGCGGAAAAGAGCGCTCCGGCATCCTTGGAACTCCTGGGGGAGGCCCTCCTCTCCATAAGGAAAAGGTTAATCCTGGCCGGCGCCCTATTTCTCATCCTGACCGTCTCTTTTTATTTTTTCTCACCCCGCATCTTGGCCACCGTACAGAGACACCTGGGGCAAGAACTGGCCTTTTTTGGGGTGATGGAACCTTTTCTGGCCCTGCTCAAGATCGCCCTGGCCTGCGCCGCCCTGATCATGGTGCCCTACTTCCTGTGGCTTTGCTGGTTGATCATCTCAAGCCTCTTTGGCTTTCGTAAAAGTACAGGTCTGCTTTTTATCTTTTCGGGTATGTTTCTTTTTTACGGTGGGGTGGCGTTTTGTTATCTGGTGACCCTGCCTTACGGGGTAAAATTTTTGCTTTCTTTTCAAAAAGAAGACATCGTCCCCACTATTTCCGTGGGGCACTTCGTAAATTTCGTAGGCCTTTTCCTGCTGGCTTTTGGTATCATTTTTGAGCTCCCCCTGATAATGGTCACCCTGGCCCGGGCCGGCGTGCTTGATCCCCGAAAGGTAAGCCGGTTCCGTCGCCACGCTATTCTGGTAATTACTATCCTGGCCGCCATCCTCACCCCCACCCCGGACGTGTTCAACCTGGCCCTCATGGCAGTGCCCCTCTATCTACTTTTCGAAGTGGGACTTCTGGTTAGCAAACTTGCCACCCGTTAAGTCTTCCTAACGGGAACATTTCCTGGCGAACCAGCTTTATCCGGAACACGTCACCTAAAACCAAAAAAACGTCTTAAGGGAAATAGGCGGGTTTTAAATTGATTTTAGGCCATGGATGAGACTTTTTTCTCCGGGGCAAGAAGCTCGCTGATCAGATCTTGAAGGTCGGCCAGGGAAAAGGGTTTGCGAAGCGTCCTTAATCGGGAAAGACCCGGAAGTTTGATCTGTTGCTGGGCACCGGTACAAAATATGACCGGAAGTCCCGGGGCCATTTCTTTGATTTTCCGGACCAGTTCGTCCCCTTTAGTATCCGTGAGGAAATAATCCGAGACCAGAAGAACCACTTCTTCTTGGTGCTGAGCGAAGAGCCGGAGCGCCTCTTGGCCGGAACTTGCGGTGAGGACTTCAAAGCCCAATACCTCAAGAAATTGTTTGAATAATTCTAAGATGGTGATTTCGTCGTCTACCACCAAGATCTTTCCCGAAGTTTTGTGTGTTTTTAAGGCCTTTTCCGTAAGAGATGAGATAGCCCTGGTTAAGGTTTGCTTTTTCGCCAGGGGAAGGAGGATCTTAAAGGTGGTGCCTACGCCCTCTTGGCTTTCAAAGCTGATTTCCCCCCGTGCTTCTTCGACGATATCTTTCACGATATTAAGCCCGATACCGGTGGTCTTACGGGAAGAATAAAAGAGCTTGAAAAGATTCTGCCTGGCCTCTTCATCAAGGCCCTTGCCATAATCACGCACCATGATGAAGACCTTTCCGTCTTCCCGGCCCACCTTTAACAAGATTTGGCCTGATTGGCCGGTGGCCTTAACGGCGTTGGTGATCAAATTTAAAAGGAGGCGGTGCAATTTACTGGGGTGGATTTTTACCCAACAGGGCCCTTCAGCAAGTTCCAGATCAAGCCTGATATCCTTGGGTAACGCGGCTTTCAACAAAGGAAACAGCTGGCGTATTTCGGCTATTAATTCTATTTGGTCCTCCGTATCCCTGGCCGGATTGCAAAAAGAAAATATTTGTTCGATAAGTCCGCGAGACTTTAGCGCCAATTCTTTGATGTAACGCAAATGGGAAGCCAGTTCCTCGTCTTCACGCGCTTTTAAAAGACAAAGATCCGCATAACTCAGAATGGGGGAGAGAAGATTATTGAAATCATGGGCCACGCCCAGGGCCAAATATCCCAGCGCCTCTAGGCGTTGATTTTCCTCCTTTTCTTTAAGTTGACGCATTTTTTCACGAAAATTCAGGAAAAATCTCAAGCGGCGGAAAAGTTCTTCTTGATAAAGGGGATAATGCCAACAATCATCAAATCCCATCTTATAGAAGACTTTGGTAGACATCCTTTCGGGGACCAAGGCGATGAGCGGCAGAAAGAGCAGAGCTTTCCGCTTAAAAACCAGGGCTTCTTTAAGCTTTTCTTTAGGGAGGCGTACGTCCAGGAGAATGGCGTCAACCTCTTGCTCCCCGGGCTTTGGCAGTTCTTGAAGTACCTGGAACCCCTTCTCTTTAAGAAAACGGCTTACCAAAAAGCTATCACCCTGCCGGGAGAGAAGCACAACGATTGTGTGACCATTGGGGCTCATTTTATTCCACCTGAGGGATACCTGATAAAACCCCTTTAAGATGCGTGAGCGGAGCGCCGACTCTGAGGCCCCGGGAAGAAATCTCAAGCTCTCTCAGTTCCGGTTGGCAAAAACCAAATCTTTTCTTAAGACAATTGATCACTTTGATAATTTTGCCCCGAGATTCCGCATAACGCAGTAAAATGACGTTATCTGCCAGATTGCTGATACCTATTTCGCTTATTTTCAGAGAGCCAATGAGGTTTTCGATTTCATTGACAATGAAAGTGGTGACTCCTTTGGAAGTAAGATAAGCCACCAGATTATAAAAGTGGGATCTGAGGTTGCTAAATTCCTCCATGGCCAACATGTAGCCTCGCATACTATCAATTACGACGGCCCTTACCCCTTTTTCTACGTGGTGACGAACCATTTCTAAAAATTCATCGGGATAAAGCTCAAGCGGGTTTATCCTCTCAAAGAGCAAACCATTTTCTAAGGCTTCAGCCAGGGGAATATTGAGCTTCTCACACCTGGCAAGCATCATTTCCAGATATTCTTCAAAGGCATAATAAACGCTGGGGATTCCTTCCTTCACCAGCTGGGTAATAAGCTGGGCCGCTATGGTGGATTTTCCCAAACCGGAGGGACCGGTAATAAGGGTTACGGTACCGGCCTCTATACCACCTCCCAGCATCTCGTCGAGCTCTTTTATGCCACTGCTAAAGACGCGCCGATCTTTAAGGGTATGGACCGGCTTTTCGATTAGGTGAGGGAAGACCTTGATCCCGGAAGAAGTTATCCGGAAAGAGTGTTCTCCCAAAAGGACGTCAGAGCCTCTGAATTTTAATATCTCTAGGTTTCTAGAGCTTGTGAAATGGGCCTTGGATGGCCTTAAACGGAGGCGTACGATGCCATCCACCGCCATTGAGATGGAAACCAGACTTTTGATTTCTTGAGCGTCTGCCAGAAAGAGGGTGGTGCAATTGTTTGCCAGCAAAAACTTAATAAAGGCGATCAGACGGCGCCGGAAAGCATATTCGTTGGCGGAAAGGTCATGAAATACGGTGACCGAATCCAACACTAAACGGTCCGGCCTTTCTTCCTCTACCGCTTGGTATAATTTTTGCCAAAAAGATTCTTCTTCCACCTCGGCCGGATAAAAGACCTCATAATCACCGACGTGATTTAGCTCTGAAGGTTGCGGTGAAAAATCCCGGATCTTGAGGGAACTAAGGTCCCAGCCAAAACCGGAGACATTTTTACGTAGCTGAGCCGCGCTTTCGGCTAGAGTAATATAAAGTCCCTTCTCGTCCTTCTTTATTCCGTCAAGTAACCATTGTAAGGCCAAAATGGTCTTTCCCGTGCCCACGTCTCCTACAATGAGATAGGAAGAGCCGCGGAAAAAACCTCCCTTTAAGATAAGATCTAGCCCGGCAACTCCCGTGGAAACTCTTTCCATAAAGCCTTTACTCCTTTCACCAATAAACCGCTTCGCCCCTTTTTATGATTCGGAGTCAAAAATATTTAAAACCTTTCTAAAGTTGTATTAAACCTACAGGAATAGAAGAATTATGGCAAGAAATTTTTTAAAGATATCCGGTGATCTCTTCGCCTTTTTACCGTTTCTAGGCGTTCTTAACCCTTTTTCCCTTTTGCCGATAAAGAAAGAAAAATAAAAAGGGGAGGGTAGAGATGAAAAAAGGGTTTAGCGGGAGGGTTGCGGGCGTTTTGGTTTTGGTCCTCTGGGCCGCTGGTCTGGTCTACGCCGGGGTCTGTCAGTCTATCTCCAAGGAAAAGGCCGAAGAAATCGCCCGTTATATCGCCGACGTCATCGTGGCCGGGAGAGGGATTGTCGCGGAACACCAGGATCTCATCAATGACCCTAAAAAGGGGGAAAAGGGCTTTACTCCCGAATACGTGGAAAGACTTATACGGGAGCGTTTCCGCCAGATGACCGGCAAGGACATCTCCGAACTTGACCCGGAGGCCCGGGCGGTAGTGGAACAGGTGATTGCCGCGGCCAAAATGAGCGTGCAGATGAACCAGAAGCGTATCAATCAACCGGGTAAAGGTTTCAAAGGATATATCCCGGCGGTCTTCGGCCGGGAAACCGGCCAAATCCTCAAGGCCCGCTGTAATATTCAGATCAAGCAGACCACCTTTAAATACCGTAACGCTTATAACCAGCCGGATCCTTTTGAACGGCAGGTGCTCAAGAAATTCGAAGACCCCAACTGGCCCAAAGGGAAAGGTTACGGGGCCTTTGTCAACGGCAAGTACCGTTATATGCGCCCCATCTACATCAAAAAGGCCTGTCTGAAGTGTCACGGGGAACCCAAAGGGGCCCGGGACATCGCGGGCCGGATCAAGGAAGGCTACAAAGAAGGTGAACTGCGCGGGGCCATCAGCGTGAGTTTTCCAGTCAAGTAGGGGGGTGAGCGATGTGGGCAAGGCTTTCTCTACGTCACAAATTGATCCTGCCGGTGGTTTGCCTGCTCTTACTTTCTTCGGTGCTTACTTCAGGCTGGCTTTATCTGAACATCAAAAGAGAAGGAGAAAAGGAGATCCTGGGCCAGCTTGAGATGTTTAAAGGGCGTTTGCAGGAAGAGACGGAAAATTTCAAGGGTTTTGGCCGATTCATCCTAGAGAATTTGGCCAGCAACACCGACCTTCAGTTCGGGGTGGCGCTAAAAGACCCGGGGATCCTGGCTAACCTGGCGGCACCCCTCCTCAAGACTTTAAAAGAACAAAGGCTTCTTAAGGGAGAACTGGTCTTTTTTGACGAAAAAGGGGACGTCTTCTATACCACCAGCCAGGAATACCAACACCTCAAATGGCAGAGCGGGGATAAAGATTTCACCCCGATCCTCATCGGGAATAAGCTCGTCTTCCTGCTGACCAAACCGGTGGAATATAACGGGGAGAAGGCCGGCTATGTGGCCCTGCTGTCCAAACCAGAAGATCTTTTTGCCAAGATCAAAAAAGAAGCCCCAAACCTTGAGCTGGCCTGGGTAGTGAAAGACGGGGGGCGTATTCTCTTAGGCGGCACACGTGGGGCAGAAACCTTCCAGACCATGGTCCAGGACTTAAAGGATTGGTCCGCCCGAATTATAGAAAGGGGCGCCTATCTCGTGGCCTTAAGCCCTCTTGACGAAAAGGCGGCCTTCCTCGTGGCCTACGACCAGAAACCCAAGCTGGCCGCCTTAAACCGGACCATCTTAAAACTGGTAAGCATCCTGCTCGTGACCTCGCTGGTCACCGTGGCCGTCCTGGTCCTGGTTTCCTGGAAGATCTCCCAGCACATCCTGGGGGTGGTAAACGGCATCACCGCAGTTAGCCAAACCCTTGATCTTACGCGCTCCCTGAAGATAGAGACCCAGGATGAGATAGGCAAACTGATAGGGGCCTTTAACCAGTTTGTGGAACGGATCAAGGAACTTATAAACCACAGCAAAGAGGAGACCAGTTTAATCAAGGTTACCGCGGCGGAGCTTGAGGGCGCAGGCCACGAACTTGATGCTACCTCGAAGACCTTGAAAGAAAAGAGCGAGACCATCGCCGAGACCAGCAAAATCATTTCAACCCAGGTGCAGGACGTTTACCGGATGATCGCGGAGATGGAGAAGGCCATCACGGAAATTTCGGCCCATACCAGCAAGGCCGCCGAGGTTTCCCACCACGCCCAGGAAAAGGTAAGTCACGTGCAGGACATCATCCACGAGCTCGGGGCGGCTTCCCGGGAGATCGGGGAGGTACTCAAGTTTATCAGCCACATCGCGGAACAGACCAATCTTTTGGCCTTAAACGCCACCATTGAGGCGGCCCGGGCCGGCGAGGCGGGCAAGGGTTTTGCCGTGGTGGCCGAAGAGGTGAAGGAACTGGCCCGCCAGACCGCGGAAGCCACTGAGGATATCACCAAAAAAGTTCACGGGATCCAGGAGGCCATAAACAAGGTGGTCTCCTCCATGGAAGAAACCACCAATATTATCGGCGAAATCAACGACGCTTCCAGTACCATTGCGGCGGCGGTTGAGGAACAGACAATCACGGTCAGCGGTATCAACCAGAGCATGGGGCAGGTGGCCGAAAAAACCCAGGATTTTGACGTGATGGTACCGGATCTTGAGGCTTCCATCAGACAGGTCTCCAGAAACGTCGAGAAATTGCGGGAAGACAGCCGCAAATTAAAGGCCTGTTCACAAAAGATCGAAGAATTGGTGAGCCATTTCCGTACCTAGACGACTTTGAAGGTGCCGGCCCGACGCTCGTCGCCGGCGCCTTCAAAATGATCATCTACCAGGTGTACCCCTCCAAAATAGAGGTCTTTTACCGGCCAGAAATTTACGGGGTAGGGAAACTGGCTAAAAATCTCCTGGTCAAGGCCCGGTTCCACCTGAAGGGTCTGGCCGTCAAAATGGAGTCTTGGGGCGGAAACCGCCTCCTGCGGCGGGAGAAAGAAGTAAGCCTGGTTTATCACGACCTGAAAAATGGCGGACCTGATCCTCTTACTGCCTCCGCTACCCAGGGCCACCCGGCGCCCGTTTAGCAAGGCGATACTGGGCGCCATCATGGAAGAGACCCGTTTACCCGGAGGGTCGGCAAAAAAACCACGGGGATGGAGATCATCCTCTCCCATAATGTTGTTTAAGACGATACCTGTCCCCGGGGCCAAAAAGCCCGAGGCCTCCCCAAAGGTCATGGTAAGGGCAGCCAGGTTGCCTTCTTTGTCCACGGTGCTTATGTGGGTGGTCCCCCGGCTGGCTCTGGGCCTGTCAAGGAGCTCAAGGGCCCGAAAAGGGTCCTCCCGCACGATCCTTTCCCTTAGATCATGGACCCGGACCAGGGTCTCCGCCAGGGCCAGGAGGTGAGGAGGAGAAAGAAAGGGCCCTCCCTCAAAAAGGTCTTCGAAGAGTTTGAGGGAAAGACAGACCATGGGGCCCCCAAAGGAAGGGGGTGGGTTGGTAAAGATCTGTCCCCCTTTGAAGGCAAAATGGAGGGGAGCGCGTTTGTAGACCTGATACGAGGAGAGGTCTTCCTTGGTAAGGAGGCCTCCCCCTTCCCGCATAAGGTGGGCCAAACTTTCCGCTATGGAACCCTCGTAAAAATCTTTAAGGCTTTCGGGAAGGGCCTCCAAAAAATCCGCCAGGGCCGGGTTTTTGAGCAGGGTACCTTCTTTGGGCGGAGCCCCTTCAGGACAAAAGATGGCCTTGATTTCGTCGTTTAGCGTAAAAATGGGGGCCAGCAGCTTGAAGCAGTAGGCCTGAAAGGCGTCCACCAAAAAGCCGTGGCGGGCAAACCTGATGGCCGGCGCCACTACTTCTCTAAGGGGAAGGCGGCCATTTTCCCGGTGCAAGACGATAAGCCCTTTTAAAGTCCCGGGTACCGCTACCGAGGCCAGGCCCACGTGAAAGTCCTGTGAGGAACCCGGAAATTTAACGGTCACCGTGCGAAAATCAAGTTTGGCCGGGCGCCTCAAAAGCCCTTTACCCGGAGTATCTACAAAGAAATCATAGACCAGGGGCCTTCCTCGGGCGGGGTATAGCGTGGCAAAACCCCCACCGCCAAGACTGGTAAGCGCCGCTTCACACACGCCGGCGGCCAAGGCGGCGGCACAGAGGGCGTCAAAGGCGTTGCCCCCGGCTTCAAAGATCTCAAGCGCCGCTTGGGCCGTATAGGTGTTGCCACAGGCCACGGCTCCCTTCACCGCCAAAACCCCTCAAGCACCTCTTTTATGATGGCGGGAAAGGTAGCGCCCTTTTGGAAATGTGCAAGCATTAAAAACGAAACCGGCCTGCGTTCGGCAAGGACGACAAGCCTTTTAAGATATGGCCAGGTGCCCAATTTTTGCGCCGGGGCCGCAAGGATTTGCCAAAACTCATGGGCCAGAGAGACAAAACCCAGCTTGCGCAGGGTCTTCGGGTCTATCAGGGAACCTTCAAGGCCGTGTCTGGCGGCCTGCCATTTACCGTAAGCAATGGCTTCGTATGGTATACCCGGTGGCGGTTTGCTTTCCGAAAGCCAGAAGGCCAGGGTCTGAATGAGGGCCACGATTACCAGGAGGTCTTCGAAACGGCCGGGGACGTCACATATTCGCACTTCCACGGTGCCGAATTCGGGCTTAAGCCTGATGTCCCACCAGAGATCACGAAAAGATGAGATAATACCGCGGCTTTTTAAAAAGTTGAGCAGGGTCTCGTATTCCTCCCAGGAACCAAAACTGCGGGGAAGCCCCGCCAAGGGAAGCGCTTCAAAGAGTTTGGTGCGGTAGGAGTGAAAACCCGTCCTTTCCCCCTCGTAAAAGGGAGAGGAGGTGCTCAGGGCCAACAAGAGGGGGAGATAGGGACGCAAAAGGTTGT
>DROK01000267.1 GCA_011321895.1 Thermodesulfatator atlanticus | reverse complement strand
GGCGGGGGGCTGCCGGGGGGAGCTTACGGAGGCCGGGCCGATATTATGGCCCACGTTGCCCCGGAAGGTCCGGTCTACCAGGCCGGCACCCTTTCCGGCAACCCGATTGCTGTAGCCGCAGGCCTGGCTACGCTAAAAGTATTAAAACGCCCCGGGGTTTACGAAAGGCTTGAAGAACTCTCCACGCGTCTGGCCAGAGGGCTGGCAGAGGCCGCTAAGGCCGCCGGGGCCAAGGTAACCTTTAACCGGGTAGGTTCCATGATGACCTGCTTTTTCCGCGAAGGAAAGGTGGAGAATTTTGCCGACGCCGCCGCCTCGGATACGGAGCGTTACGGCCGGTTCTGGCGGGAAATGCTGGCCCGGGGGGTGTATCTGGCGCCTTCCCAGTTTGAAGCAGCCTTTGTTTCCCTGGCCCATACCGAAGAGGAGATCGACCATACCGTCGAAGCGGCCCGCGAGGCCTTTGCGGTGGTGGCTTAAAAATTAATTTGGGCCGGCTTCGCGCCGGCCCGCATCTTTACTTCTTTTTCAGCCAGGGCATCATGGCCCGCAGCCTTGCCCCCACTTCCTCGATGGGGTGTTCGGCCTCCCGGCGACGCAGGGCGTTCATTACCGGGCGGCCAGCCTGGTTCTCCAGGATCCATTCCCGGGCAAAACGGCCTGACTGAATCTCCTCCAGGATGCGTTTCATCTCCTGTTTTACCTTTTCGTCGATAACCCGCGGGCCACGGGTAAGATCCCCGTATTCAGCGGTGTCGCTGATGGAATAACGCATAAAAGCCAGACCACCCTCATAAATCAGGTCCACGATGAGCTTTAGTTCATGGCAACACTCAAAATAGGCGATCTCTGGCTGATAACCGGCTTCGACCAGGGTCTCAAAACCGGCCTTTATCAGGGCCGCCACCCCGCCGCAGAGGACGCACTGTTCGCCGAAAAGGTCCGTTTCCGTCTCCTCTTTAAAGGTGGTTTCCAGCACCCCTGCCCTTGTGCCCCCGATACCTTTGGCGTAGGCCAGGGCCCTCTTTAAGGCCTTGCCTGTGGCGTCCTGCTCCACCGCTACCAGACACGGGACCCCGGCCCCCCTTTCGTATTCCCGGCGCACCAAATGCCCGGGGCCTTTCGGCGCCACCATGGTCACGTCTACGTCTGGCGGGGGGACGATCTGACCGAAATGGATGTTAAAGCCGTGGGCAAACATGAGCATCTTGCCCGCCGAAAGGTTGGGCTTAATGGCCTCCTGGTAGAGGGCTGGCTGGATCTGGTCCGGAACCAGGACCATGATCACGTCCGCCGCCGCACAGGCCTCCTCCGGGGGAAGAGGCTCAAACCCGTCGGCCTTGGCCTTTTCGTAGCTGGACCCGCCTGGGCGCAACCCCACGATGACCTTGAGACCACTGTCTCTCAAATTCAGGGCGTGCGCGTGTCCCTGACTCCCGTAGCCCAGAACGCAGATGGTCTGATTTTCGAGGTAGGAAAGATCAGCATCCTGATCATAGTAAATTTTCATGGCCTTCCTCCTTAGAAAAATTAGGTCTTGCAAGGTGTTAATAGCACAAATTAGTTTTCCCTGAAACGCGGCTCTTCTCTTTCCAGACAACTGGTTATCTCTTCCAGGGTGGGTACTGCTGCCAGCGTAGTACGGGTCACCGAAAAAGCCGCCAGACACAGGGCAAATTTCAGGGCTACCAAAGGTTTTTGGGCGGCATAGAGCATGGCAAAAAAGGCCGCTGCAAAGATGTCTCCGGCCCCGGTGGTGTCTTTGACCCTGGGGACCGGATAGGCCGGGTGAAAAAATTCTTCCCCCTGGAAATAAAGGGTGGCGCCCCGGGCCCCCTGGGTAAGCACGAGATATTCCGCCTTTTCTTTAAGGGGGCTAAGATCCGTAAGCCCCACCACGTCTTCTGCGCTTAAGACCAGGGCCTTGAAACGGGGCCAGCTTGAGAAATCAGGGATTTTGGGAACCACCCTGCCGTCTTCTGTCACGGCCCGAAACCAGCCCTGGGGATTGGCCACCAAAAAAGACGTCTCCAAAAACCGGGCTTCTTCCGGGGCTATCTCGTCAAGGACCGGGGCCAGGTGGACGATTTCGGCCCGGCGCCAGGAAGGAGGCACATCTTTTAAAGACAGGGGGCGGGCCCTGGCGTAGACCCATTGCCGGCGCCCTTCCGGGGTGGATACGTTTCTGAAGGTGGTGGTCTCACGGGCCCCAAAGTGATAAAAAGAAATTTCAGGAAAGAGATAATCAAGCCCCTTTTCCGCCGAAGAAGTGATTACGCGCACCTCAAATCCCAGGCGCCTGGCCAGGAGGCCCGCGTAAAGGACCGCCCCTCCGTAATAAAAGGCCCCGTTGTAAAGGTCTCTGGTCAGGTGTCCTACCAAAAGATAACGGGCCATAGTCATATCTTAGTCTTTGAAAAACGCATAGCAATTCTTTACGAAAAGACTAAGCAATATTACTTTCTCTTAAGGGCTTTTACCTTTGAGGAGGTTCCATGGCCAGACTCAAAGTGTTGGACGTTGACCGTTGTGTGGGCTGTCAGCTCTGTATGTTTGCCTGCCAACGCCGTACCGGGACCGGAGGGCTTTCAGAATGCGCCATTCACGTAAGGTCTCGCGGCGGGCTTTCCCGGGGCCTTACGGTGATCGTATGCCGTGCCTGTGAAGACCCTCCCTGCCTTACGGTATGCCCCACCGGGGCCTTGCTCAAAAGACGGGGCGGTGGGGTGGTCCTCTCGCCCAAAAAATGTCTGGGCTGCGGCTTTTGTGTGCAGGCCTGTCCCCTTCAGGCCATCTTCTGGAACGAAGAGACCCAAAAACCGGTCATTTGTATGCATTGTGGTTATTGCGCCGCGTATTGTCCCCACCACGTCTTAAAATTAGAGGAGGAACAAAGTGCTGCCTAACGACCCTCTAAAACGGGTGCTTTACGTCGACCTGAGTAGCAAACGCTTCTGGGTGGAAGAACGCCCGGAGCTCTTTGCCGAAAACATCGGGGGGACAGGGGTGGCCAGTAAGCTGCTGGAAGAAGAATGCCCCCCGGATATTGACCCTACCGATGCTCACAATCCTATCATTTTGGCCGTAGGCCCGGCCAACGGGCTCTTCCCCATCGCTTCCAAAACCGTGGCCATGTTCCTTTCCCCGCACAACAAATTTTTGGGGGAAAGTCACGCCGGGGGCCGCAGCGCCCTGGCCTTGAGGCTGGCTGGTTACGGTGCGGTGGTGATCAGGGGAAAAAGCCAGAGCCCGGTTTATTTAGTGATCGACCCCCAAGGGGCCAAGTTCCGGGACGCCCGCGGGCTCTGGGGGCTTACCGTATCGGAAACCGGCCGTTTTCTCAGGGAAAGGGAGGGCGGAAGCGGCCTTAGAAGCATCCTGCGCATCGGTCCCGCGGGGGAAAACGGGTGCACCTTCGCCTGCGTGGTCACGGAGACCTACCGCCATTTCGGGCGTTTGGGGCTGGGGGCCCTTTTTGGCTACAAAAAACTGAAGGCCGTCCTGATCACGGGTAAAAGGGCGCTGCCGGTGGCAGACCGCAAGCTTTTCCGCGAAACCTACGACGAATTGCTTAAAAGACTCAAGAACACCCCATCCCTGCGCAAATACCACGATATCGGCACTGCGGTAAACGTGCTCCCCCTTAACAAGTTGGGGGCCCTGCCTACGCGGAACCTGCAACAGGCCCGCTTTGAGGGGGCGGAAAAGATAAGCGGGGAGTATTTTGCCGAAAGGCTGCTGGGCCGGCGGCTGGCCTGTGCCCATTGCCCCATGGCCTGCATCCACCTGGCGGCCCTGCGCACACCCTACGAAGACGAACCTTATTTTTACAAAACCACCTTTATCTCTTACGATTACGAACCCATTTACGCCAACGGCAGCATGCTGGGGATCGACTCGGCTGAAGGCATCTTAAAAATTCTGGACCTGATCGATAACCTCGGTCTTGACGCCATGAGCACCGGGGTGGTACTGGCCTGGGCCACCGAAGCTTTTGAAAGAGGGCTCGTCACCACGGAAGACACCCTTGGCCTCAAGCCCCGGTTTGGAGACGTGGAGACCTATCTCAAGATGCTCCCCTTGATCGCGCAGCAGCGCAATGATTTTTACGCCGCCCTGGCCAAAGGCGTGGCCTTTGCCTCTTCCCGGTACGGTGGGGAGGATTTCGCCCTGGCTTTCGGGGGGAACGAGATGCCCGGTTATCACACCGGCTATGGAGCCCACCTTACTTTCCTTACCGGCGCCCGCCACAGCCACCTGGATTCCGCAGGGTACAGCTACGACCAGAAACTCAAACCCGAAGAAATCTCCCCGACCCTGCTCGCCCAAAAGCTTTACGCCGAAGAAATCTACCGCCAGATACTTTCTTCAGCGGTTTGCTGCTTTTTTGGCCGCAG
>DROK01000266.1 GCA_011321895.1 Thermodesulfatator atlanticus | reverse complement strand
TTCAAAAATGCGTCGAGGGGTCCTCGCAATGACAAGATGCAATGCACGCATGTCGACTATTTTGCGACCCCATTAATATATTTTTGAGGCCTTGGTCCGGCGGTGGCCTTTCGGTGCCGGAAAAATTTTCCGCTTCCGGCAAAAATTTCCTCCCACCCAAAAATAGGGATCCGTTCCCATTTTTTAACCTTGTCCACCGCAGAAACGCGGACATTTAGGGAAAAAGAGGGGGTTTTCTGGCCAATTTTTGGCCAAATGGGCATCGTCCAAAAATGGGAACGGATCCCTATTTTTGGGGGTCCGGCCTTTAAGAATAAAAGGCGGGTTTTTAGGGTGTTTTGGCCAAAGATTTGGGCTTTCCTCCGGAAAATTAGGAACGGATCCCTATTTCATCGCGAGCGCAGCGAAGCGATCTCGTAAAGTACCCTGCCAAAAAAACAGATTCCGGTGACTTAGATAATGATGAGTTCGGCCTGAAGGGCGCCTGCGGCCTTGATGGCCTGGAAGATAGCGATCAGGTCGCGCGGCGTGGCCCCCACGGCGTTAAGGGCGCGTACCAGCTCCCCGATGCTTACCCCCTCTTCTATGACCACGATCCTGGCGGCCTCTTCCTTGGCCACGATTTCCGTCTCCGGGGTAACTACGGTCTCTCCGGTGGAGAAGGGGGGCGGCTGGGATACCTGAGGCCTTTCCCGGACGGTGACGGAAAGGTTGCCGTGGGCCACGGCTACCCGGGAGATGCGCACGTTCTCTCCCATCACCACCGTGCCGGTACGCTCATCGATGACCACCCGGGCCGGGGTGTCCGGCGAGACCGCCAGCTCCCCTATCTCGGCCAGCAACTTTACCACCTGGCCCTGGTATTTGGGGGGAACCTTGAGACTTATGGTGCGTCCGTCAAGGGCAAAGGCAAAGGCCCCGTTAAGGTAAGCGTTGATGGCCTCGGCGGCCCGGGCAACGGTGGTGAAATCGACGTCCCGAAAGGAGAGCCGGAGTTCTGTTTTGCTGTTAATGCTTACCGGAACGTCCTTTTCTACCACGGCTCCGCCGGGGATGCGGCCCACGGTGGGGTGGTTTTTTTGGATGCCGCCTGCGGCTCCACCGGCGGCAAAGCCTCCCAGGGAGACGGCTCCCTGGGCCAGGGCGTAAACCTTGCCGTCCGGGCCTTTAAGCGGGGTGAGGAGGAGGGTTCCTCCCTGAAGACTTTTAGCGTCTCCGATGGAGGAGACGGTTACGTCCAACCTCTGGCCAGGACGCACGAAGGGGGGTAGTTCCGCGGTAACCATGACGGCGGCGGCGTTTTTGAGCTTGACCTGTTTGCGGTCCACTTTGATGCCGAAGCGTTCCAGCATGTTAACGATGGACTGGACGGTGAATTTGGTCTGATCTCCGTCCCCGGTGCCGGCCAGCCCCACTACCAGGCCGTAACCGATAAGTTTGTTGACCCGCACCCCTTCTACGTTTACCAGGTCTTTGAGTCTGGCTGCCAAAGCCAAGGAGGGAAGGAGTAACAAAAGTAGCCCAATGAGGAGTTTTTTCATGTCTCCCTCCTAAAAAAGCCAGATAAGTTGAAGGACGCGCGCTAACCAACCAGGCCCCCGGGTGGCAATCGTATTCGGACCCCGACCACTGTATTCCAGGTGCGCGTCCGCCACCTGGGTAGAGAGGACGGTATTGTCCGGGTCGATGTCTTCCGGCCGCACGATACCTGAAATGGTCAGGTATTCCAGGTTTTCGTTCTGCCGTACCGTCCTCACCCCCTGGATGACCAGGTTTCCGTTGGGAAGGACTTCCACCACCCGGGCGGTGATGGTAGCCACGATATTGGTATTGCGCGCATACTGCCCCTGGCCGCTGGTACTTGAATTAAGCTCGCCGCCAAACATTTCCGAGGCCTTAAAACGACGGTTGGCGTCTTCTACGGCCTTTTCAAAACCAAGAAGGGCCTTTATGCCAGAAGTAAAACTGCTTTTGCGTGTGGTTTTATTGTCTACCTTGCTTGAGCTCTGGTAGGTTTCGACGATTTTTACCGTAATGATGTCTCCCACGCGCCTGGCCCGGTGGTCTTCAAAGAAGAAGACCCCGCGTCCTCCGTAAAGGGACCCTTCCGCCGGTTGAGGCTGCGGGGCAGGGGGTACGTAAACCTGCGGAGGAGGGGGCGGGGTGATCTTTTGGGTCTGGGTGGTGGTGCAGGCGCTAAAACTCAGCAGGATCAAAATAAGAAACAGTCTGCTTTTCATCAGAAACTGACCCTCACAGTTTTTTCGTCTACCACCTGGGCGAAGATTTCTTTTTTACTGGAGAGGTTACGCACCTTGATTATTTCTCCCCGGCGGCCGTCTGTGCGGGCCTCTCCCACGGCGCTTACGGTGAAACCAGGCCCTTCCGCCAGGATGCGCACCAGGGACCCCCGTTTGATAAGGGGTGGAATTTCGACCGCGTAACTCCTCAAGATTTCACCGGCCCTGAGGCTCCTCTTAAGCCTCTTACCCAGGGCCTCTTCTTTGCGGGTAAGGACGTCTTTGGGAAGCCTTGAGGCCGGGTGTAACTCCACCGCTAGGTCTTCTTCGGTGAGGATACTTCCCCGGGCCAGCGGGCGTTTGGCCACCAGGACCGGGATTTCCGCCTCCACCACGCCGATAGCCCGGGCCCGGGCCACGGTCTGCCCTGCCTTTTCGAAGACAAATAATACGGTATTGGCCCCCAGCCTGGGGGCGGCGTGAAAGCGGAGCTTGACGATGGTGCCCGGGGGTGTTTCAAGCCTTTGGGGTTCCACCAAAAAACGCTTTAAGACGACCCTTCCGTTGACCCAGGGAAGCTTTTCTTTGACGGCTTCTAAGAAAAGCCTTTCAAGCTCCTGGGCCTGCCACTTCTGGCCTGCTGCCGGCGCGCTGAAACCAAAGAAAAACCCCAACAAGAGGATAATTAACCATCTCATGGCTTATCTCTTCACGTTATTGGCCATTTCAAGCATGTTGTCCGCGGTCTGGATGGTCTTGGAATTGGCTTCATAAGCCCGCTGGGTAACGATCATCTGTACCATCTCTTCCACTACGTCCACGTTAGACATCTCAAGGTAGCCCTGGGCGATGGTGCCAAAACCTTCCCGCCCCGGCTGTCCCTCGATGACGTCGCCGGCGGCATCACTTGCGCGGTAAAGGTTACGCCCCAGGGCGTAGAGCCCCGCGGGGTTGGGGAAGTCGTAGAGCATGAGCTGGCCGAGGTTCTGGATGGTACCGTCTCCAAAGACCGCGTTGACCTGCCCGTCCTGGGTGATTTCCAGGCGCACCGTATTCTGGGGTACGGTGATTTCCGGCTGGAGGCGGGCGCCGTTTGGGGTCACCAGGTAGCCGTCACGGTCGATTTTAAAGTGTCCGGCCCGGGTGTAGAGTTCTTCGCCGTTGACAAGCACCTTAAAAAAACCCTTTCCTTCGATGGCCAGATCCAGTTCGTTGTTGGTCTGTTCGTATTCCCCCTGTGAAAAGATCTTGCTTACCGAGACGGGCCTTACCCCCAGGCCGATTTCCATGCCCACCGGGATCTGGTTGCCTTCAGCGTTTAAGGCCCCGGCCAGCTTGAGTTTCTGGTAGAGGAGGTCTTCAAAATCCACCCGGCTCTTCTTAAAGCCGGCCGTGTTGACGTTGGCCAGGTTGTGGGCGATCACGTCGAGTTTTAATTGCTGGCCCTGCATGCCGGTGGCGGCAGACCAAAGACTCCTGATCATCTTCTCCTCCTTTAGGTGCGGCCGTAAGTTTCGATCATACGGCTGGTGTTTTCGGTCTCACTCTTGATGCCTTTTTGGATGGCTTCAAATTCCCGCTGTATTTCGATGAGGTTGACCATCTCTTCCAGCGGGTCAGCGTTTGATTGCTCCAGGTAGCCCTGACGGAGGTCCGGGTTTTCCACCGGGATCTCTTGGGCTCCTTCTGAGGGGACAAAAAGATTTTCGCCCCGCTTTTTTAGGACCGAAAGGTCTGCAAAGGTGACCACGTCCAGACGGCCAACCTCGGTGCCGTCTACCGAGACCGTGCCGTCTGCGTTGATGAGGAAGCGTTCGTTGGGGAGGGTGATCAGGCCCCCTTTGGCCAGGCCGGGGTCTACGATGATCGGGGCCCCGTTGGCCAAGACCGGGTAGCCCTCCGGGGTCACGAGCCGGCGCTGGCCATCAAGCCTGAAGTTACCGGCCCGGGTGTAGGCCACCCCCTGCGGGGTCTGTACCTTGAAGAAGCCTTCCCCCACGATGGCCACGTCCAGGGGGTTGCCCGTAAACTCAACCGGCCCCTGTTGGAAATCCGTCCGGACCGTCACTTCTTTGAACGTGCGCCACCCCCGGGGGTACTTGCGCATCAGCACTTCCCGAAAGGTCAGGCGGTCTTTCTTAAAACCCGGGGTGTCCACGTTGGCCAGGTTGTTGGCGGAAACGTTGAGCCTCCGCTCAAGGAGGCGCCCCCCTTCAAGGGTCTCTAACAGACCAAGTTGTGGGTTTAACTTTAGCATTTTCATCTCGCTTCATTTTTTGAAGCAATCAGGATGCCAGCCGGAAAGAAAGACCCCTCTCCAGGAGGAATAGCCATTTAGTGGGCAAAATTTGCCGGGCGGCAAAAATTTCCGGGCTAATTTTTGTTGAAACTCTATCTCAAAAACATTAAGTTAAAGAAAAATCCGGAGGATAAGCGATGAAAGTAGCCGTAACCGCCCAGGGGAAGGACCTTGAGGCTCAGGTGGATGAGCATTTTGGCCGGGCCCCTTATTTTGTGGTCTATGATCTAGAAAACGAAAGCTTTGAGGCGATAGAGAACCCGGCGGCCACCGAGGCCCGGGGTGCCGGGATTGCGGCCGCCGGTTTCCTGGCAGAAAAAGGGGTAAAGCTGGTTGTCACCGGGCACTGTGGGCCCAAGGCCTTTTCGGTGCTCAAGGCCGCCGGTATAAAGGTCGGCCGCTGCGAAGGCAAAACGGTAAAAGAGGTGATCGAAGCGGTAAAGGAGGGGAAGATTTCTTATCTCGAAGCCCCATCGGTAGATACCCATTTCGGCGGAGGGATACCAGGGCTTGGTAAGATCACCGGAGGTGGTATGGGAAGAGGCTGTGGCGGTGGAGGCCGAGGTGGTGGAGGCCGAGGCTGCGGTGGCGGCCAAGGTAGAGGTGGCCGGTGTGGCGGCCGGAGCGGTTAGGGGGGTGAGGTGTGCCGGTCCTTGCGGTAGCCAGCGGAAAAGGAGGGACGGGTAAGACGACCGTCTCTTTGGCCCTGGCGGAAAGCCTGGGCGAAGAGGTGGTGTTCCTTGACGCCGACGTGGAAGAACCCAACGCTCACCTCTTTCTGAAACCGGATCTTGAGGAAGAGGTCCCCCTTTTCCGGACCGTGCCCAGGGTGGTGGAGGAGCGGTGCAGCTTCTGTGGGCGCTGTAAAGAGATCTGTCGTTTTAACGCGATGGTGGTGTTTCCTGGAACCGTCCTTTGTTTTCCCGAGCTCTGTCACGGCTGCTACGGGTGTTTTGAGGTTTGCGAGGACAAGGCCCTGGAGGAAGAAAAAATACCCCTGGGGCGGCTGCGGACCGGAAGGAAGGGGAAGATCTTTCTGGCTTACGGGATGCTGGAAATAGGGGAGGCCATGGCCTCACCCCTCATCAAGGAACTCAAAAAAAGATATCTTGCGCCCGAAAAGCCGGTAATCATCGACTGTCCCCCGGGCACAGCCTGCCCCACGCTGCACGCCGTGCGCGGGGCAGATTTTTGTCTCTTGGTCACCGAGCCCACTCCTTTTGGCCTGCACGACCTGGAACAGGCGGCAAAGGCCGTAAAAACCCTGGGGGTTAAGGCCGGGGTGGTGATTAACCGGGCAGACCAGCCCTTTCCACCCCTTTACGATTTCCTGGATCGGGAAAGGCTCCCCCTCCTTCTGGAAATCCCTTTTTCGAAAGAGGTGGCCCGGGCTTACGCGCAGGCCAAAGGGCTTTTAGCGGTCTTTCCGGAACTGAAGGCCGCGTTTCAAAATCTCTGGCAGAAGATCTTTCCATGAAAGAACTGGTGATTTTGAGCGGTAAAGGGGGAACGGGGAAGACGACAGTCTGTGCGGGGCTTGCGGCCCTGCTTCCCGGGCCCAAAGTCCTGGTGGATGCTGACGTGGAGGCCGCCAACCTGGCCCTGGTGGTGGAGGCCCGGGTGAGGAAGCGGCAGTCCTTTTGGGCGGGTTACACCCCCCACAAGGACGAAGACCGCTGCAGCGGCTGCGGGACCTGTCGGGAAAAGTGTCGTTTTGAGGCGGTAAGGGAGGATTTAACCATTGATCCTTTCCTTTGCGAAGGTTGTGGCGTATGTGCCTGGTTTTGTCCTGAAGGGGCCATTGAGATGAGGGAAAAGGAGGTAGGGCAGATCTTCGTCTCAGAAACCCCTTACGGCCCCCTGGTTCACGCTGAAATTCTTCCCGGTGAGGAAAACTCCGGCAAGCTGGTGGCGGAGGTCAAAAAGAGGGCCCGGGACCTGGCGCCTGCCGCTTCTTTCATATTGGTGGACGGCCCGCCCGGGATAGGTTGCCCGGTGATAGCCTCTCTTTCCGGAGCAGACGCCGTGCTGGTAGTGGCTGAACCGACCGCGGCGGGGTTGCACGATCTGGGAAGGCTGGTCGCCCTCCTTCATCACTTCAAGCTTCCAGGGTATCTCGTAGTCAACAAGGCGGACCTCAACCCGGAAATTACCGAAAAACTCCTGGCTTACCCGGGGCTTTCCCCGCTGGGAGAGCTCCCCTTTGATGAGGCCGTGGCCTCCGCCTTAAGGAAGTTGCGGCCGCTTCCCCTCGTCTCCCACGGACCAGCGGCGCAAGCCTTAAAAGCCCTGGCCTTAAAGGTACAAAAAAACATCTTAGGGGGTTTGACATGAAAATCGCAGTCCCTCTGGAGGGAGAGCTGGTGGCCGAACACTTCGGGCACGCCCCGCTTTTTGCTATCTACGAGATAGACGTGGAAGGGGTACGTAAAGAGATTCTCACTCCGCCGCCACACGAACCAGGGGTTATTCCCCGGTGGTTGGCCAGCCTTGGCGTAAACTGCATCCTCTGCGGCATGATGGGTTTGCGTGCCGCAACCTACTTTGAAGAATACGGCATCAAAGTAGTCTCAGGGGTACCCCCGGCCCCTGCCGACGAGGTGGTGGCTGAATTTTTGGCGGGCCGGCTCAAAGTTTCTCCCCAGTTCTGCCACCATGGTGGTCAGGCCGGAGGGTGTGGACACGGTGGGGGAGGCTGCCGCCACTAACTTTGAGGCTGGTTCTTGGTCTTAAAGATGAGCCAGTTCTTGTCTTTGAGCCGGATGAGGGCGTAGCGCCCCTTTAGCTTCTCTCCGTTAAAAATGACTACTATCTTGTCGTCTTCCCAGCTTTCTATTTCGTAAGTGCCCTTGTCCCAGAGTTTGACCACCCCGGCCCCGTAATGGCCCGGGGGAATAATGCCCTCAAAATAGATATAGTCTAAAGGGTGGTCCTCGGTCTGGATGGCCAGCCGGCGCAGGCCTATTTTCAAAGGGGGCCCCTTGGGGATGGCCCAAGACTTTAAAACTCCGTCTTTTTCCAGCCGCAAATCCCAGTGGAGATGACTGGCGTGGTGTTCCTGGACGGAAAAGCGGGGCATTCTACTTCGCTCCCTCAGGGTTTTTGGTCTTTGGTGTCAAAATTTTGACAGGAAGTTTGAAGGTCCGGCCCACGATACCTAAAAATTGTGACCCTAAAGAGACCGGGTCAAGGGGAACGACGGTGGGATCCTTGAAGGGACCTGTTATCTTTACCGGTACCGCCAGCAGCATTTTGGACTCCCCGGTGAGTACCCACCCCAGGAGCGGTACCTTGCTGACCACCGCGTTAAAGGTCTTAAAGGGGGAGACCAGGAGGATCAAGTCCAATTTCTGGTCTAAGAAATAGACCTTTCCCGTACCGAAAAACCTGAGGCCCGGGGCGTTGAGCTGGAGGGCTTCGATCTTCAGGTAGTCCTTTTTGAATTTCCCTTTGACTTCTAAGAGGTCAAAATCCATCCCTTTTTCTGAAAAATCGGGCAGATTACCGCTGAAGATGTCAATGGGGCTCAGTAAGGCAAAGAGTTTGGCCAGGGTCCCGAATTTGTCGATGTGTCCCTTTTTAGAACGTAAATAGAGGTAACCCTGGGTCTTTTCGAAAAGTCTCTCCTGCCCGGTGGTAATGATCTCCCCTTTGAGCTCAAAAGGTCCCCGCAAGTCTTTGCGCTGAAAAAGACAAAAGAGGGTCTTTTCCCAGGCTCCCTTAGGCTCGGTAAAGGAGGCCACCAGGCGTCTTTGGTCTTTTTGTCGCCCTATTTCACCGATGATCTTTATGCCGCAAAGGCTGGTCTCCTCCACCACCACCTTTAGTTGGCCGGGGTGGTAAAAGACCGCTCCCCGGAAGGGAGAGAACTCGTAGCCCCGGTAAAAGACCTTTTCTGCCTCTAGATCAAGGTGGGCCACCAGTTTTATTTTAGGTTGAGGGTGTTTGGCTGCAGTTTCTTCTTTTTTCTCCGGGGCAAAGGCTTTCAAAAGCTTGGTTACGTCTATTTCTGGGGCGTAAGCAGACCCTTCAAAAGAAAGATATTTCTGGGAAAAGGTAACAAGCCCCTGGGTTTTAAAAGTGGTACCGTTGAATTTAAACAGACTTTCCGTAAGGAAAACCTTTCTTTTTTCCGCCCGCAAATCAAGGGTCTCTATCTGGAAAAGAAGGCCTCTGTAAGGTACCTGGAAGCCGGAAAGTTTCAGACGACCGAAAAAGAAACTCCGGGCCAGCGTCTGTGGGTCAAAGACCCCTTCTAGATCAGTTTCTATCTTTTGGAGGAGAAAGGGGTTTTGTTTGAGAAAGAGTTTTAGGTCTTCGCTGGAGAGGCGGCCTTTCAAGGCCAGGGCGAATTTGTCATCTTCTTTAGAGACCTTCAAACGGAAGGTCTCTTTCCCCTGGGGAAAGAGGGTGGCGGAAAAGGCAAAGCCCGGGGTCTTTTTTTCGTAAACGAGGTTCACCCAGGAAGGGGCCACGGTCTCGATTTTTCCCAAAAATTTCAACTCTTCGGGAGATTTCATGAATTGGAAGGAAGGGAGTTTCAAAGGCACCCTTGGGAAGAACTTCTCCGGGAGGCGCGCCTCTTTAAAGACCCATTTTGTAAAATCCTCTCCCGCTTCGCCAGAGCCGTTGAGGAAGAGGCTAAAGGGTTTTAGGCCAAGCTCTCCGGTAAAGGTAAAGGTGCCGTCCAGGCATTCCACCTGGGAGGGCTCAAAAGAGAAACGATAATTGGTATAGCTCAAGGCCACCTTTTTAAAATAAAGAGGCTGGGGGAGGCCTCTGTAAGAGAAAGTGAGCCCTTTTCCTTCTGCTTTGAGATAGGCCTTGGTAAGGAGGGCTGAGCCTTCAAGAGGCCCGCGAAAGGAGGCCTCCTTTATGATCAATTTTTCTCCCTCAAGGCTTACCTGCTCGAGGTAGGAAGCGGTCTGCGGGTAGTGGCTTAAAAGGAGGTGCAATTCTTTTAGGCTGAGTTCTCCTCTGGCTTCTTTTAACTCCAGCCACCAGGGCTTGATGAAAGGTCTGAGCCTGAAGCGCAGAGTAAGTCTGCTCTGGGGGGTGTTGACTGTCACCCCTTTGATAACGATCTCTTTTCTGGCGTAAGAGATGGTTCCCCCGCGCAGGCGAAGGGGCAGGGGGAAACGCTGGTAGCGCAGCGCTAAATCCTTGGGGTGAAGTGCAAAGGCCACCTGCGGGTGGCGCAAAAGTCCCTCCACCTTTACCCGCCCGGAAAGTTGCCCCTGGCCGGAAAGG
>DROK01000265.1 GCA_011321895.1 Thermodesulfatator atlanticus | reverse complement strand
TCGACCAGGAGTACGGCTTCTTCTTTTCCTTCAGCCAAGGTCTCCCGCAGGAGTTCTTTTATGCGGGGTAAGGTCTTTCGGGTTACCGTCTCTTCCCCGACGGCTATTTCAATGGTGTGCTCTTTATACCTTGAAAGTTCGGGCACAGGGGGAAGGGTGACCAACCGGCCATCGATACGCACCAGTTTGCGGCCTGCCTTTAAAGCCCTTTCAAACAGAGGGCGGTAGTATCCCTTGCGCCTTTTGACCTTGGGGGCGAGGAAGAGGACTTTTTGTCCCGAGAATTTTTCCTGCAAGAGCTCAAGGAGGGTTTCTTCGTCGGTGCGGCTGAGGGGTCGGTCACACTCCGGGCAGTGGGGAGTCCCCACTTTGGCGTAGAGCAGGCGCAAAAAGTGATAAATCTCGGTCAAGGTGCCCACGGTGGAACGGGGTCCGGCCTGGCTGAGCCGTTGTTCGATGGCTACCGTGGGAGGAAGCCCGCTAATTAAGTCGACGTCTGGTTGTTCGTAAAGCTTTAAAAACTGGCGAATATACGTGGGCAGGCTTTCGATGTAACGCCTCTGGCCTTCGGCAAAAATTATATCAAAGGCCAGGGTGGATTTGCCTGAGCCCGATACCCCGGTGATAACCACGAAGGCGTGACGGGGAACGGCCACGGAAAGGTCTTTCAGGTTGTGATGTCTGGCCCCGTGTATTTCGATAGCCTCTTTCATATGAGTTTTCCGGCAAGGTATTTTTTAAACCATTCCGCGGTAGGGGTGTTGATTTCCAAAAGGCCATAAGGCGGCCCCTGATAGAGTAGCTCTCCCCCGGCCTCCCCTCCTTCCGGCCCGAGATCCACCACCCACCCGGCCCTTCTTACCAGCTCCAGGTGATGTTCCACCACGATCACGGTATTACCTGCCTCGATCAGGCCCTTAAGGGCAAGGATGAGTTTTTCGATATCAGCCAGGTGTAAGCCCACCGTAGGCTCATCCAGGAGAAAGAGATGGCCGGCGCCTTTTTCCAGGAAGAGGTATTTGGCTATTTTTAAACGCTGGGCTTCACCCCCGGAGAGCTGGGCCAGAGGTTGGCCTAGACGCAGATACCCTAAACCCACGGCCTGTGCGGCTTCAAGCCTCCTTTTGATTTCCTGGTGGCCTGCGAAAAAAGAGGCGGCTTCGTCAATGGTTAAATCCAGTACCTCTGCGATATTCTTGCCCCTGTGGCGGACATCAAGTACCTCTTTTCTAAACCTTTGGCCCCGGCAGACAGGGCAGGGCAGATACAGATCGGAAAGAAATTGCATTTCCACCACTTCTACCCCGAGCCCTCCGCAGTGAGGACACTGGCCTGCAGGGGAGTTGAAGGAGAAAGCGGTGGCGGTAAGCCCCCTTTCTTGGGCCAAAGGTTTGGCGGCAAAGATCTTGCGTATCAGATCGTAGACCTTGAGGTAAGTGGCGGGGTTGGCCCGGGGAGATTTGGCCAGGGGGCTCTGGTCGATCAAGACTACCTGGTTTATCTTTTCGGCACCTTCAAATCCACCAAAACGCCCCGGTGGTTCCGTAACCTCTCCCTTCTGGCGCTTGAGGCCCCGGTAAATGATAAGTTCCAGCAGGGTGGATTTTCCCGAACCTGAAACCCCGGTGATGACACTTAGGGTCTTCAAGGGGAAGGAAACGGTTATCCCCTTGAGGTTGTTTTCTTCAGCGGAAAGGACGGTCAGGAAATCGCCCGAGGGTTCGCTCAGGGGTTCGATCCTTTGTTTCTGTTTTAAACGGCGCAAGGCCTGGGCGGTAGGAGTCTCAGTTGCAAGCAACTGCTCCGGGGGGCCATAAAAGAGCAAAGCCCCTCCTTTTTCTCCAGCTCCCGGGCCCAAATCAATAACGTTTTCGGCCGCGAGAATTATTTCGGGGTCGTGTTCTACCACTATTACCGTATTTTGTTTCTGGGCCAGTTCTCGCAGCAAAGAGATTATGCGGGCGGTGTCCCGGGGGTGCAGGCCGGTGGTGGGTTCATCAAACAGGTAAAGGGTTTCTACCAGCTCCGAGGAAAGGGCCCTGGTCAATAAGGCGCGGGCGACCTCGCCCCCCGAAAGGGTGCGACTCTGGCGGTCCAGGCTGAGGTAAGAAAGCCCGACCTCATCCAGGTAGGTGAGCCTTCGTACCAGTTCCTGAATAAGGAGGGAGGTGGCCCGGTCGTAGTGGCAGGTGGCCGCTTTTTCCATGAAACGGCGGGCCCTTTTGACGTCCAAAGCGTAAAAAGAGGCAATATCCAGGCCTTCGAATTTAAAGAGGAGGGTTTCGGGTCTGAAACGTCGCCCCTGGCAGGCGGAGCAGGTCAGGTAAGCCCGGTAGCGGGCCAGGAGGATGCGCACGTGGGCCTTGTATTTTTTCTTCTCAAGCCAATCAAAGATGCCCTTTATCCCGTACCACCGGCCGTCACCGTAAAGGATTTTCTGGCGCACTTCTTCCGGGAGGTCCTGCCAGGGTTTATCAAGGGGGATCCCCTTTTGGCGACAGTAAGCCAGCAATTCCTCTTCGTCCTCCCAAAAAGAAGGCATCGTAAGGAGGGTGATGGCCCCTTCGGCCAGGCTCTTTCGCGGATCCGGGATGACCAGGTCCCAGTCGATATCCATTACCCGGCCAAACCCCCGGCATTCCGGGCAGGCCCCCAGGGGGCTGTTAAAGGAAAAGAGATTGGGCGTCTTTTGGGGGAAGCGAAAACCGCAATAGGGGCAGAAACACTGGTTGGTGAAACGAAGTTCTTTACCGTAAGGCAGGTGGACCCGGACTTCCTGGGCCAACTTGAACCCCTGTTCAAAGGCCTCTTCGATTCGCGCAAGGGCTGAGGGCTCAAGGCGAAGTCTATCAATTACGATTTCTACTTCTTCGGGGATCTCACTTACCTCCTCAAGGTCACATACCCTATCCTGTAGAAAGATTCTAAAAAAGCCAGCCTGGAGCAGGCCTTTCTGTAAGAGCCTGGGGTCTTTTTCCGCCCTGAGGGGGGCGGTAATAACGGCCGCCTTCCCGGAGGCCAGATCCAGGAGTTTTTGGGCGGCGCTGCGGGGATCTGCCTGGAAAATCTCCTGGCCGCAGAGGGGACAATAGGGTCTTGCCGCTCTGGCCCAGAGCATCTTGGCAAAATTGGTGATCTCGGTAAGGGTTCCCACCGTGGAACGGGAACTTTTGACCGGGTTGGTCTGGCCGATGGCGATAGCCGGGGGGATGGCTTCAATGCTTTCCACCTGAGGTCGGGGAAGCCTTTCTAAATACTGGCGCAAGTAAGTAGAAAAGGTTTCTACGTAGCGCCGTTGGCCTTCGGCGTAAAGTACGTCAAAGACCAGGGTGGATTTCCCCGCCCCCGAAACCCCGGTCACCACGTTTACCGTGTAAAGAGGAATTTCCAGGTCAAAACCCTTGAGGTTGTGGTGGCGGATTTTATAAAGCTTGATCTTGGCCACTTTTTAGCAGAGCTTCCAGAAAGGTTTCCCAGCCCAGGCGTTCGATAATGCTGCCCAGGCGTTCTCCCCGCTGGCAATGGGTCTTATAAAAGGAAAGGACGGCGCTAAGCGTTTTAAGGACCTCTTCTTCCGTAGCCAAGGCTTTCAATTCCCGGGCCAGCCTGGGGTGCCGCCCCAGCTTTCCTCCCACCAGAATTTTGAACCCCTGCGCCTCTGGTTCCAGGACTTTTTTGGGGCACGCCCTGATACACAGGCCACAGTTCAGGCAGCGTTGCACGTCAAAGAGGGGCCAGCGGTCCTGAAGCGTGACCGCCCCTTCCTCGCAGACTTCTTCACATACTCCACAGGCCACACAATCCCCCGCTAACCGGGGCACCACCTGGGCGATGAGGCCGAAATCGGCTATGTGGACCTGGGTACACGCGTTGGG
>DROK01000264.1 GCA_011321895.1 Thermodesulfatator atlanticus | reverse complement strand
CTCGGGGCGTCAGGATAAGTCTTAAACCAGGGGGCCGGGGCTATCTCTTCCCGTTCCCGCCTGAGGAGTTCCATCCGGTCGTGTTTGGTGGCCTGTAGGAATTTAAAGCCCAAAGAGGTGCGGTAATCAGGCATGTCGTCCCCCTTTTCTGCGCCTTTTGCGTCTGCCCCTGGGAGGTGTAAGTTCAAGGCCCAGAAGCTCTCTTTCAAGCTTTAGAATGATCTCACAGACCGTAAGGCCTTCTTTGAAATAGCTTTTGCGGGCCAGTCTTTTGGGCATGCGTTTGCTAAAGAGGAGATGGTATTTGATGGGCCACAGCGCGGCCAAAAGCTGGAGGGTTTGTTCAAAGAGTTCCTTTTTGAAGTCGTAAGGATAAAAAACCTTTTCCATCTCCTGCCGAATAAGAGCCGTAGGCCGGGCGGAATTCTGGGGAAGGCGGTCTATCTTTCCCGCACCGACGATAAAGGGGTAGAGAAAAAGGGCAAGAATCTGGGCTTCAGAAAATTCGCCTTTTTTGGCCCCTTTATCGGCCTTTTCCAAAATTTTAAAGAAAAACCGCCTCTCTTCAGGGGAAAACTCCCTTATTAACTGGCCGTAGGCCGGAAATATTTCCTCAAAAAGCCCGGCTTTAAGCATTAACTGCGCCCAGGGGGCAGACCATCCGCCCAGTACGTCTTTTAACCATTCGTCTCTGATACGCATCGGGGCGCAGAGGATGATCTTTTTCCGGTGCCGGAGGATGGCCTCCCAGGTCTTGGGTTCTATTTCGAAACCGATACGGGCGGCGTGACGGATCGCCCGCATCATGCGTACCGGGTCTCTGGTGAACCGGAGGTCAGGCGGGCCGATGACCCGGATGATGCCCCGTTTAAGGTCCTCCATGCCCCCCACGTAGTCGATAATGGTAAAGTCGGCGATGTTGTAAAACAGGGCGTTAATGGTGAGGTCACGCCGGAAGGCGTCTTCAGCCGGGGTGCCAAATACTTCCAGGCCGTTTTCTTCCGCCACCTCCGGGCCCCTGAAAGTTACCACTTCGATAAACTTGCCGCCCCGGAAATAGACGTGGACCAAACGGAAACGTTTGCCGATGATGCGGCTCCAGCGGAAGAGCTTTTTTATCTCTTCGGGCCTGGCGTCTGTGCCCACGTCAAAATCCTTGGGTTTGAGACCAAGGAGCATATCCCGCACGCTGCCCCCTACCAGATAGGCCAGATAACCCGCATCTTTTAGGCGGTACAAGACCTTTAAGACTTCCCGTGGAAGATGTTTGCGGGAGATGGGGTGTTCTCCCCGGGGGATGATAAGGGGACGCTGCTCAGCTTCTTCAAAGAGTTCTCCCTGCCTCAAGGCTGAAGTTTCTTTGGTTTCTTGTAAGAACATTTCTCCACTATCTAGCGCAGTGCGACCAAACCTTTGCCCATAGTTTACTCTCTTTTTTGGCCTTTAGCTTTAGTTTCGCGCCGGGCGAAAGGATTTGGGGTTAATACCGTATTTTTTGATTTTGTAGTTGAGGATGCGCAGACTCGTGTCCAGCATTTTGGCTGCTTTACTCTGGTTGCCTTTGGCCTCTTTCAGGGCCTCGATGATGAGTTCCATTTCCAGGTTTTTGACGGCTTGGGCCAGGCTTTTTCGGGCGTAGGTGTTTGAGCTTTCGGCGGTCTGAAGACTCTGGGGGAGATGATAGCTGCGGATGACTTCTTCGTCGCAGACCAAGACCGCCCTTTCGATCACGTTCTCGAGTTCCCGCACGTTGCCAGGCCAGTGGTACTGGACCAGCAGATCTATGGCGGGGGAAGAAAGCCTTTTGATCTTTTTCCCGTATTCCCGGCTAAATTTTTCCAGGAAAAATTCTGCCAGCGGGATGATGTCAGTGGTACGTTCCCTGAGGGGCGGAATATAAATGGGGAAGACGTTCAGGCGGTAGTAAAGGTCTTCCCGGAAGAGGCCCTTTTCCACCAGTTCTTCTAAATTGCGGTTGGTAGCGGTAATGATGCGTACGTCGACCTTGATAGGCCGGGTCCCCCCTACCCGATAAAATTCTTTTTCCTGGATGACGTGGAGCAGTTTGGCCTGGAGGGGCAGGGGCAGGTCACCTATCTCGTCCAGAAAGATGGTCCCTCCCGAGGCTTCCTCAAAGAGCCCCGTTTTACGGTTAAGCGCCCCGGTAAAGGCGCCTTTTTCATAGCCGAAAAGTTCACTTTCTATAAGGTTTTCCGGTAGCGCCGTACAGGCCACCGTAACAAAAGGACCCCCGGCACGGGGACTGTTGAAGTGGATCAAACGGGCAATCAGGGATTTGCCTGTCCCGGATTCACCGCGCAACAAGACCGTGGCCGAACTGGGGGCCACCCGCTCTATCATCTCCAGTACCTCTTGCATCCGAGAGCTCAAGGCGATGAAATTGGCGAAACTGTATTTGCCCTTGAGTTCCCTTTTGAGTTTGCGGTTCTCTTCCAGTAATTTTTCCCTTTCTTCCTGGATGGCCTGGATATTGGCCACGGTCTGGGCGATGAGGCCGGAGATAATGGTGAGGAAGCGAACGTCCTCCTCAAGAGATACGTGGTCTAAAAAGAGCCGGTCCACCGAAAGGGTGCCCAGGATTTTGGCCCCACTCTTGATAGGGACGCAAATAAAAGAAATTTTATCTTTTTCAGTGGTGCCGCGGCTCCGGGTGCGGTTCAAGAAGCGCGGGTCATCAGAGATGGCGGGGACGATGATGGGCTGCCCGGTGGCCACCACCTGGCCGGTAATGCCCTCCCCCAGCCGGTAACGGCCCCTTTTACGGGCCTCAGCCGTAAGCCCGTGCGCCACTTCTATCTGAATCTCCTGCGTGCGGGGGTTAAAAATGGTGATGGTGCCCCGCCGCATATCAAGGCGCTCGGCCAGAATGGCCAGGATCTGCTCCAGGGCTTGGCGCATGTTAAGGGAGCTTGAGAGCGTCTTGGCTATTTCGTAAAGGCAGGAGAGCTCTTCTACTTCCCGCGCTTTGGTCTTTGGTCGGTCTACCCGGGCCATAGCCTAATAATAGCCTGGATTATCTTTTTCGTCGATTTTGTTAAACAAATTTTGACAAAATTAGCAATATTTAAAGGTGGCCGTAGACGATAAAGTGGCGGTCTGAGACGATTTCTATTTGGAAATGCTCAAGGGCCGCCCTTTTGAGCTGTTCTCTGACCTCTTCAGGGCGGAAAGCCGCCAGCAGGGAGTGATAAAAATCCCGCTTCAGGATATCGGGTTCACCGGCGGCGTATTTCTCCACGATCTCCCGGGCTTCGCGCTGGTCCTGCGGGCGGATCAGGTCCATGACCAGTACCGGGGCCCCTTTACGAGCGGTCTTTTTTATGGTTTCCCAGAGGATTAAGGGTTCGGGCAGGTGGTGAAGGAGAGAATTGACGATTACGGCGTGGTAATAATGGCTGGGCAACGAAAATTCGGGGATTTTTCCCAAAATGAGTTTGATGCGCTGGGAAAGACCTTCGGCTGCCACCCGTTTGATACCGTATTTGAGCATAGCGGGTGAACCATCAAGCCCGTGGATAATACATTGGGGATAGGCCTTGGCGAAACGCACGCTGATATCTGCCGGCCCACAGCCCAGGTCAAGCACCGTGCCGGTTAAGTGGGGGCCAAAATGTTTCCGAAAAAGATCAACAAACATCTGGTGAGGGGCGGAAAAATCCGCCGTGGCGTAAGCACGGGCCTGTTCTTCTGATAACATGAGTTCGGGCTCGGGGATCCTTTCCATGATAAAGAAAACTACAAATTTTTTCTTCCTTTGCAAAGGAAGGCCACAGAAATAAAAACGTTTTTTAGGAGGGCTTGTGTCTGAGAAATCGTCCCTGATCAAGGCCTTAAAAGAAATTTTTGCCAAGTCCCCCGAAGAAGAGGCGGAGGAGTTCGCCGAAGAAATAACCGAGCTTATCGACGAAGGAGAAGAGAAGGGGCTCATCTCCCCGGAAGAAGGGGAGATGATCATCAATATCCTGCAGATCAGGAACGTGACCGTGCGGGAAATAATGATCCCTCGCAAAGATATCGTGGCACTTGAGGTAAATAAGCCCTTTTCCCAGATCGTTTCCCTCATAAACGAAAAGCCCCACACCCGCTACCCCGTTTACGAAAAAGATTTAGACCACCTGGTGGGCGTGGTGCACGTCAAAGATCTTATGCGTTTTTGCCGTACCAATACCGACCAGGTCTCTTTACGGGCGGTCTGCCGCAAACCCTATATTATCCCAGAAGGTATCAAAGTACGGGAAGTATTACACGAATTTCGCAAAAGACGCGAACAATTTGCCCTGGTAATAGACGAAAGCGGCGTCATCTCCGGGCTGGTGACCTTAGCCGATATCTTCTGCGAAATCCTGGGGGAAGAAGTGCCCGAATTTCCCAGAGACGAAGAAGGGTGGTTCATCGCGGAAGGGGGCACCAAAATCGACGAAATAGAAAAATTTCTGGGACTAATTTTGCCCAGGGGAAATTACGAGACCCTCTCCGGTTTTATTCTGTCTCAGACCGGTCGGATCCCCGAAGAAGGGGAACGTTTCCGTTTCAACGGCCTGGAGGTAGAAATCCTTTCCGCGGATAATCGACGTATCAGGCGGGTACGTTTCAGACGGGTTGAGGGCGCCAAGCAATGATTCCTTACTTTTTGGCCTTGGCGGGCGGAGTGCTTACCGCTTTGGCCCACCCGAAAGTTTCCTGGTCTTATCTGGCCTTCTTCAGCCTGGTCCCGGTCCTGGAAGCCGTACGTTTGCGGCCCCAAAGGGCCTTTTTGTTCTCTTTCCTGGCGGGTTTCAGCTATTTCCTGTTTCTGCTCTACTGGCTGGTCCCGGTAATGGTACGCTTTGGGGGGTTGCCCCTGCCGGCGGCGGTGGGGGTGCTGGGGCTTTTGGCTGCTTATCTGGCCCTTTTCTGGGCCTTGCCGGTGAAAATTTTCGTTTTTACCGGCCACCTGAAAGGGAGCCTATTTTCGGCCTTTTTCTTTGCGGCCCTCTTTACCTCTTTTGAATTCATAAGGGCCAAGGTGCCTTATGCTTTCCCCTGGGGGATTTTGGGGGCGTCTCAATACCGGGAGCTTTTTCTCATCCAGATAGCGGATTTCGGGGGGGTTTTTGCGGTCTCTTTCCTGTTGACCCTGGTCAATTACGCTCTCTTCTCCTTCATGAACACCAGGAAGAAGGCCTTTCTTGTCCTCTGTTTTCTGGCCCTTTTGGGGGCCTATCTCTACGGTGCCGCCCGTCTGGAAACCCAGTTTAACGGCCCGGCCCAACGGGT
>DROK01000263.1 GCA_011321895.1 Thermodesulfatator atlanticus | reverse complement strand
TTTTTCCACGATGATGTCGATAATTTTTTCTTCGACCGCCATAAAACTCCTCCTCCGCTTTCGAAATTAAAGCTCTTTTTACCGAAGCGCAGAGGCTATTTCAACCAGAATTACATATAAATGCCACCGTTTACGTGGATAACTTGCCCGGTAATATAAGAGGCCCCCTCCGAGGCCAGAAACACCACCGCAGGGGCCACCTCTTCCGGACGACCAACCCGCCCCAGGGGAATTTGCGCTACCAGCGCTTCTTTTATTTTTTCGGGGATCTGGGCGGTCATGTCCGTTTCTATGAAACCCGGCGCCACGGCGTTTACCGTGATCCCCCGGCCAGCCACTTCCCGGGCCAGCGACTTGGTGAAACCTATAAGGCCGGCCTTGGAAGCGGCGTAGTTGGTCTGGCCCACGTTGCCGGAAAAAGCGATCACCGAAGAGATATTGATAACGCGACCAAACCGCCTTTTCATCATCCCCTGAAGCACGGCCTTGGTACAGTTAAACGCCCCTTTCAAATTGACTTCCAGGACGTAGTCCCAATCCGTCTCTTTCATTCTGAGGAAAAGACCGTCTTTGGTGACCCCGGCGTTGTTTACCAGGATGTCAACCGGCCCCAGGGTCTCCTCCACCCTTTTTACTCCGGCCTGCACTTCTTCTAAGCTACGCACGTCGAATTTAACGGCCAGGGCCTCTCCCCCGGCCTCTCTGATGCGGTTGACCACTTCTTCGGCGGCCTGGGCAGAGGCAGCGTAGTTAACCCCTACCCTGGCCCCGGCCTCTGCCAGGGCCAGCGCAATGGCCCGTCCGATCCCCCGGGAGGCCCCGGTCACTAAAGCCACTTTTCCGTCAAGACGCATTTTCTGCTCCTTTAAGGGCTTTTATGCGTTGAATTAAAAGGGGCAAAATCTGCCGGACGTCTCCTTCCACGGCTATCTCGGCCCTTTTCATCAGAGGGGCTTCCGGATCCGTATTCACCGCCACGATGAGCCCGGGGTGCCTAACCCCCACCAAATGGTGAATAGCCCCGGAAATGCCAAAGCCGAGGTAAAGCCTGGGAGAGACCGTTTGCCCGGAAACACCTATCATGTGTTCTTCCGAAACCCAGCCCAGGTGACAGACCGGCCTGGTGGCTCCCACCGCTGCCCCCAGCAGATCTGCCAGTTCGAAAAGCTTGTCAAAAAACTCCTTGGAACCCAGGCCCCTTCCCCCGGCTACTATGATTTTGGCCTGTGAAAGGTCAATTTTGGGCCGCGGTCTTTCCTTACGGGCCAAAACCGTGATGGCGCTTTTAAGCTCTTCCTCTTCTAAAGGAAAGGGTTTTATCTCGCCCTGCCTGGCCGGTTCAGCCTTGGCCCTGGGAAAGACCCCGGGCCTTACCGTGGCCATTTGGGGCTTGGTAAGGGAGATGATCTTGGCCATGATGTTTTCGCCAAAGGACGGCCTTATCTGAACGAGGCGCCGTTCCTTGGGGTCGATTTCAAAGGCGATACAGTGGGCGGTAAGGCCAAGTCGCAGGAAGCCAGCCACCCGCGGGGCCAGGGCTTGCCCCCGGGCGGTGGCGGGAAAGAGGAGAATTTCTGGCCTTTCGGTCTCAACCATTTTGACCAGGATGCGGGTAAAGAGATCGTCCAAAAAGGAAGAAAACTTTTCGTGGGAGGCCCATACCACCTCGTCTGCCCCGTGTTTGATAAGTTCTTGAGCCGCCTCCTTCCCCTCGGGGGAGGAAATAAAAAAGGCCAAAACCTTGGTGTTCAGCTCTTCAGCGAGTCTGCGGGCCTCAGAAAGGAGCTCTAAAGAGACGGGATGTAAGGCCTTACCCGTCCACTCTGCAAAGATAGCCACCCCTTGGTATGACATGCCAAACTCCTTTTAAACTTAAATCAGTCCCCTTTCCTTCAGGATCTTTACCAGCTGCTCTACCACTTCCTCCGGGGGGCCGGAAAGATATTCCTTCTTTCCCTCGTAAGTGGGGGTGAAAACGTCAAGTACCCTCGTAGGGGAACCAGAAAGTCCCAAACGTTCCGGCTCCGCCGCGAGATCCTCCGCCGTAAGCGTTGGAACTTCTTTTTCGGCCAGAGAGAGCAAACGCTTAAGCGAAGGGGGTCTTGGTTCGTTGCTCTCCGGCTCTATGGTAATTACTCCGGGCAAGGTGAGGCTTACGACCTCTTCCCCCTCATCGGTCAAGCGGGTAAGGACGAGCTGGCCATCTTTGTAGGTTATCTCTTTGACCCAGATCACCGAAGGCCAGCTGAGCCAGGCCGCAAGCTCAGGGCCCACCTGGGCCGTCTCCCCGTCCAGTGAGACCTTGCCGCAAACGATCAGGTCAAAAGGGCCCAGCCTTTCCGCCGCTTTGGCCAGCACGTAGCTGGTAGCCAAAGTATCGGCACCGGCAAAGGCCCGGTCCGAGAGGAGGAAGACCTCGTCTGCCCCACAAGCAAAGGCCTCTTTTAGGAGCGGGGCCGCGTTGGGAGGCCCCATCATGACCGCCGTCACCTTGCCCCGGGTGTTTTCCTTAAGCCTTACCGCGGCCTCCAGGGCAAAGCGGTCGGCCGGGTTCAAAATAAGCTTGGCGCTCTCCCTTTTTAGGGTGTGCGTCTCTGGGTCCACCTTTACCGTGTCAGGCTCTGGTACGGGTTTGAGACAGGCCATAATGTGCATAAAATCCCCCTAGCCAAGCTCCAGCGGCTTTATAAATTTGGGCAGTTCGCGGGCGATAATGTTGCGCTGGATCTCGTTAGTCCCTTCGTATATCTGTAAACATTTGGCGTCCCGCATCATCTTCTCTACCGGAAAATCACGCATATACCCGAAGCCTCCCATCATCTGGACCGCCCTTTCCGTCACCCACATGGCCACGTCGGTGGCGTAAGCCTTGGCCATGGCCGAGGCCCCGGAGATATTTTTGGCCCCGCTGTCAATAAACCGCGCTGCACTGTAGACCAGGGCCCTTGCGGCTTCAAGGCGCATGGCCATCTCAGCAAAAGTGTGGCTTACCGCCTGAAAATTATAGACCGGCTGACCGAACTGGACCCGGCTGCGGGCGTGATTCAAGGCCACCTGAAGCGCCCCCTGGGCCAAACCTATGGCCTGGGCCCCCACCCCTGGACGGGAAAGATCAAGGGTCTTCATGGCGATGATAAAGCCCATCCCCTCCCGGCCTAGGAGCCGCTCTTTAGGGATGCGACAGTTGGAAAAAAAGAGCTCCGTGGTGGTCGAGGCCCGCAGGCCCATCTTCTTTTCCTTTTTGCCGATTACGAAACCAGGATCTCCTTTTTCCACGATAAAGGCGCTGGCGCCTCGCGCTCCCTTTTTAGGGTCCGTGACCGCAATCACGGTATAAATATCGGCGACCCCACCGTTGGTAATCCATTGCTTGATGCCGTTTAGGACGTAGTAATCGCCTTCTTTGCGGGCGGTGGTCCTGATGGCGGCG
>DROK01000262.1 GCA_011321895.1 Thermodesulfatator atlanticus | reverse complement strand
CTGAAGGGGGGATGGGACGCTCGGGATTTACCAGGGTGTGGAAAATGGCGTCTTTTAAGATCTTTCCTTTCTCAATCCTTACCGCCCCGATGGCCACTATCCGGTCGCCCCGAGAAGGTTCAAGGCCGGTGGTCTCCGTGTCAAAAGCCGTATAGACCAGCTCGCGAAGGGGTTTTTTGAGCAGCTCGGCCCCCGGGTGAATACTTTCAAAGAGGTCAAAATCATAGGCGATGGGGCGCCAACCCTCCGGGCGCTCGGTAATCTTTAGACTAGAAAGGTCTTCTATTGTTTTGGCTGGTACGACCTCAGCCGGGGCCGGGGCGGTAAAACTAAGGACCATTCCCAGCACGGTCCCGTTTTCGTCCCGCAAAAGGCAGGCCGAACCCTTAAAACTGTTCACCCGAACCGGCAGGCAATTGCACTCCGAGGTCTGTAATTTCTCAAAGAGGGAGACCAGAAAATCGCGCTCAAAAAGGGAAAGGGCACTGCCCCCTAAAAAGGCCTTTTCCGGACCAAAAAGCCTCACCGCCGCGGGGTTGACCAGCACGATGCGAAAATCTTTACTTACTACCAGGACGGCTTCGGCAATGTTTTGCAAGATAAGGGAAAGGACGTCTTTCTCAAGTCTTAGCCGGGCAGTGGTTTCTTTGACCAGACGTTCCAGCTCAAGGGATCGTTTGCGAAACGCGGCCCCAAGTTTTTCCAGATAACTGGCCAGGGCCTCCAGCGAATGCCCCGGGGCCTCTTCTTCCCTTACCAGATCGCGGGCGTGTTCCATAACCAATATTTCGGCCTGGCGGGCCAAACGCCTGATTTCCGTAAGGGGACCACGGTAAATAAGCATCATCAGGAAAAGAGACCAGAAGGCGTAGGCAAACCCGTACACAAGGAGGTAAAAAGAAAAACGTGCGTCTTTAGAGGGGAGTTGAAAATAGAGCCAGATAAGCCCTGCCAAAAAGGGCAAAATTACTCCCCCTAACCAAACTATTATAAAACTGGTTCTTAACCTTAAACGGCCAGGTAACATCTATTTGAGGTAAGGTAAGAGGGCCTTAAAGGCCGGGGTGCCAGCCCGCTCCAGTAGTTCGTAAATAATCATTTCCGTGGAATAAAGGCCTGCCCCCAGGTCCCTTAACCTGGCCAGACCGTATTCCATGTTGGCCTTCGTACGGGAGGAGGTGGCATCAGCGGCTACCACCACTTCGTAGCCGTTAAGTTTGGCTGAAAGTGCCGTCTGATAAACGCAAATGTGGGTCTCAACCCCGCATAGGATAAGTGTTTTGCGCCCCAAGGCCGCGCAGGCCTCTGCGATGGCCTGGTTTTTGAAAGCGCTAAATTCGACCTTGTCGTAAAATTCATATTTTTCCGTAAGCTCTTTAAGCGGCGCTACGTAAGGCCCCAGGCCTTTTACGTACTGGGTGGTGGGGATGACGGGAAGGGAGAAGACCTCGGCCAGACGTAAAAGCAAGGAGATATTTTTGACCACCCGGTCGGCCTCATCGATAACCGCCATCAGCTTTTCCTGAGGGTCGATTACCATGAGGAAAAGGGCTTCACTGCGCAGAAAGTCTTTCATTCTAACTCCCCTTCTGGATAGGTTGTTTGGCGTCAAGCTCTGGCACCCGCAAAAGCCTTTCTTCCGGGGGTTTGGCCAGCTCGGCTTCCAAATATTTGAGCCGGTCGGCTATGGTAGAAGGCTTTTCTTTAATATTATAAAGGAGGCGGTAGAAAAACCCGGGCCCCTTGGCCAGCTCGGGTTTTAGCTCGAGCGCCTTGCGGTAATCTTTAACAGCCTCCTGATAACGACCCTGCCTATCGTTCAAGATCCCACGGTTGGCCCAGGCTTCGGCAAAATCAGGGTGTTCTTTAATAAGCTCATCGAGGAGGGAACGCGCCTTACGGTATCTTTCTGTCTGGAGATAAACCAGGGCCTCGCCCAGCTTGGCAGGGTAATAATCCGGATTTATCTTCTGGACCTCTTTAAAACACTCCAGGGCACGCTCATATTCCTGGTGTTCCAGACGATAATTGCCCTCGCGATAGAGCATCTCCCCCGGAAATTCTTCCCGTTCAGCGGTGACGTATTGGAAGGCTAAAGCTAGGAGACCTACCAGCGTGAGACCAAAGAGGAGATTTTTGAGATCTTCAGGACGCATACCATAAAAATAACCAAAGAAGGGGCGGCCGCAAACCGCCCCTTTTCTCAATTAGTCAGGCATATCGATATCGAACCGGGCCTTCTTAAGGTCAGCGATATCCTCGACCAGCGCCTTGATTTCCTTATCCGGCATGGTGGACATCTCCATCTTGTAGGCCAGGAACCACATCATGAAAACACCCAAGGCCCACCAGATAATCTGCCAGGCCCAGATGGAGGGCATCCCGAAGATCCAGGTGCTCATATCTTTGGGGTTCCCGAAGATGGTGTTGCCGATCACCGCCCCCGGACCGATGGCAAAGAAGAACCAGACCAGGGTAATGGCCCAGGCCACGGGGATGAGTTTCCGCTTTTCTTCCGGAAGACCGGCGTGTTCCTTAAGAAAGGCGTGGAACTTGAGTTTGTGTTCCATGGCCTTCCGGTCCTGGGTGAAGGCCGAGACGATAATCGCGATGGTGAGGTTGAAAATGATCCCCCAGCCAGCGGAGTGGATGGTGAGAGGCCAGCGTCCCCAGGCCTTGATACCCAGCCACTTCTGGCCGATGCTTTCAGTACAAGTAACGGCGATGAGACCGGCGATCAGACCGAGGATCACTCCCTGTCTGGTAAGCCAGGGCCAATAACAGACCCCGATCAAAGCAGGCCACATCTGGAAACCATAAGCCACCGCAAGCCCTCCCAGGAGCACCAGGGCGTCTTTGGAGTAGGTGGCAACCAGTAGCGCCGCCCCGGCGATGAGAAAGACCGCGATACGGCCGATGAGCTTCTGCTGGGCGTGGGTGGCGTCGGGGTTGATAAAGAAACGATAGACGTCACGGGTGATCATACCGCTGGCGGTGGACATATAAGCCGAACCCGTGGATTGCATGGCTGCCAAGGCACACACCGCAAGGATCCCCACCAGCCAGGGAGCAGAATCTGCCATCAACCTGATGAGGGCCGGCACCAGCATTCCCTGTTTACCAGGCATCTCCATCAAGTCTTTACCGAGCTTAAGGACGTCTTTGGCTATCCCTAGTTCAAGCAGCTTGGAATCTGCTCCGATCAGATGGCCACCCAGGCCCTGCATGGCGGTAAAGACGATGAGAATGAAACCAATGCCCGCCGAAGAGGCCCATACCTGCTGCGGGGCAAAGGGCTTGGGGTTTTTGTTGGAGAAGGCCCACATGGAGAAGGCCGGAGCGGATTGGATCCCCATCAGGGCGAACATATAGGTAAGAATCATCACCCCGGTCCAGGCTCCACCTTTGGCAAGGAGTCCGGATTTTACGAACTGGATCACCCCGGGGATGGCCACGTAGTGGCTATAACCGTCAGGAGTAAGTTTGGTGTCCACTTGAGCCATCTTGAAAATACCTTCCTGAAGGGCAGACCAGCCTCCTACCGCATTAAGGGTAATGAGACCGATAATTACAATACCAGCGGCAAGCATGATACACTGGGCTGTATCCACGTAGGCCACCGCCCGCAGCCCACCGAGCATGACGTAAATCACCACCACGATGGAGAGCAGCCACATGCCGGCCTCCACCCCGAGAAGGCCGTCGGTAAGGACGTTGAAGAGAAAGCCTGAGGCCCGGAACTGAAGGCCAAGATAGGGAATAGAGAAAATAAGGGCCACCAAGACGACAAGAAGCCTAATAATGTTTGACTGGTAATAATGAGAAAACATCTCCCCCGGGGTTACGTACCCAAAGCGTTTGCCAAGCATCCACTGGCGCTTAAGGAAGATGACGCCGGTGAAGGGGATGGTGATGGCGTAAAAAGAGGCAAAGGCGTACTGAAGACCATCCCGGTAGATAAGACCCGGGTGCCCGATAAAGGTCCAACCGGAGAAAGAAGTCGCCGTAGCGGCCAAGACAAAGACCCAAAGGGGAATCTGGCGGCCGGCGATAAAATAGTCCGAGGCCGTCTTAGCGATCCGCGCTCCTTTGACCCCCCAAAAGATACAATAAATCCAATAAAGACCCACGAAGACAAATAGCCAAATAACGTGTGAAGCCATCTCGCCCTCCTTTAAGATTTTTTATGATTTTTTAAAATAAATTTTTAAACGATCACCTCCTTAGCCATTTTGTTATTAGTTCACTTAAATATTTAGTTTAGTTAAAATTAAGTTATACCGATAAGTAAATATTTGCGCCTGTTTTTTAGCAAACACTAGCGTTTTTGCCAAGTCATTAAAAAACGAAAATCTTTTTGAGGAGGACGCAGTTTCAGGGCAAAAGAAAGGAAAAATGGTTAAAATCCGCCGTAAGGCTATAAAAGAGGAGGAGAGAGGGGCTCTCCTCCTCTAAGAAAAATTACATCCCCTTGCGAGACTCTTCGATGGCCTGATCGATCTTCTCCTGAAGCTCAGGGGGCAGGCCTTCGATACGGACGTTCAAAAATCCCCGTACCACCAGACTGGTAGCCTCTTCTTCGTTCAGGCCCCGGGCCATTAGATATTCGATCTCTTCTCTGGCGATCTTACCCACGGCAGCCTCGTGAGACATGTCTACGTTGGCCACGTGGGCTTCAAGCTCCGGGATGGCAAGAATGTAGCCCTTGTCAGTGAGCATAAGCCCCTGACATTCCAGGTGGGCCTTGATTTCCGGGGCCTTACCCACGAGGTGACCCCGGGCGATTACCTCTCCTCCATAACAAACCGTCCGAGAAACGATCTCAGCCCTGGTCTCCGGGGCCTCAAGAATGACCCGGGAACCCAGATCCAGATGGGCCTTTTCCGGGGCCGCAATAATAGAGTTAAACTGCCCCACGGCCCCCCGCCCTTTGAGGCGACAGGTGGGAAAGGCCTGGATAGAACCCACCTTATCCAAAGAGATGTAGTTGGAAACCACCACTCCCCCTTCTTCCACCCAGATCCCGGTGCGGGGACGCACGTGGACGTTTTCTCCCCATTCATGAATCATGGTGTAGGTAAACTTGGCGTCCTTTTTGACGTAAAATTCAGAGACCCCGATATGGAGGCCAGAAGTCACGTGGGGATGGGTGGTACAGCCCGTAATAATGTGAAGCTCAGCCCCTTCTTCCACGATGACGATATTGTGTACCCTTTGGGCTACCCGGTCCGTACGGATGTAAAGGCAGGTCTGTAAGGGGTAGATGACCTTCTCTCCAGGAAAGACCCTGATGAAATAGCCGTTGTCCAGATCTTCCGCCGTGATCTTGGTAAATTCATCCTTTTCCGCCGGGACGGCCTTCCAGAGGTATTGTTCCCGCAGCCAGTCGTATTTTTTCAGGGCCTCGGTGATGGGCAAAAGCTCCAATCCCTCCGGAGCACATTGACAGGAGACCACCCCACAGTCTGCCTGGATGAAGAGCCCGAGCTTGTCTTCCGCCTCAAGGTCTATCCCGACTTCCTTTAGCCGGGCCCTTTCTTCCTCTGTGAGTTCATCAACGGACTTGGGCGGTTCTACCGCTTTGGCCGGAACAAATTCTTCTACTTTTAAAGATTCAACGGGGTTTCCATTCTTCTCAGACATTTTAAACACTCCTCATAACCGTGTTTTTGGATCCCCTCGAAAATTTCCTGAGGATTCCCTTGACAATAGATTTTGCCATCCAGCATGACGTAACCCCGGTCAGCCGGCACGTACTTGAGGATAAAACCCGTGTGGGTAATGATAAGCCCGCTTTTTTGCCGGGGCCGGTGGGTATCTTTTTGGAGCAGTTTGCGGATCATGCGCCCGATAACTTCGATATTTTCCATATCTACCCCGGACTCGGGCTCGTCAATCAAGGCCAGGTCCGGATCCTGGGCCAGTAGCTGGAGCAACTCGCTCTTTTTGAGCTCGCCTCCGGAAAACCCCAGGTTGACTTCTCTTTCCAGAAAACGTTCAAAACCGAATTCCTGGGCCAGTTCGCGGATCCGGTAGCCGTTTTGCCTGGCACATAACTCCAGCATCTCCTTCAATTTCACCCCTTTGATGCTGGGGGGACGCTGAAACATTATCCCTATCCCTTTTTTGGCCCGTTCGTACGGTGGAAGTTCCGTAATATCTTCACCTTTAAAGAGGATCTTGCCGTGACGTACCCGATATTGAGGAAAACCCATAATGGTCATCAGAAGGGAGGTCTTGCCGGAACCGTTACGGCCAAAAAGGACGTGGGTCTCCCCCACCGGAATGGTAAGGTTAACCCCCTTCAAGACTTCTTTGCCTTCCACCTCCACCCAGAGGTCCTTTACCTGAAGCATGGGTATCTCTGCCATAAAAGCTCCTGTTTAAAAAAATTTTTAGAGAGGATCTTTTCCTATCTTTTTGATAGAATAACCAATTTGCCCTTTACCGCAAGCCCCAAATGCATAAATATGACTAATATTATCCGCGCCAAAATAAAATATTAAGGGAGAGCAAACATTCGCTGGTCATTCTGGCTGGAGATCAATCTGGGGGCCCTGGCCGAAAACCTCAGGTCATTAAAAGAATTACTCCCCAAAGGGGTGCAAATCCTTCCGGTAATAAAGAGCGAGGCTTACGGGCACGGGCTTTTGCCGGTGGCCAAGACCCTGGCCTCTGAGGGAATTTACGGCTTTGGGCTCTCTGAGTTAGAAGAAATTTTGCGGTTGCGGGAGGCGGGGCTGGCCCTTCCTCTTTTTCTCCTCTCGGGTTTTGAACCGGCCTGGTTACCAGAAATATTGCGTCTCAAAGCCATTCCTGTGGTCACGGACCTCTATCAACTGCGCCTTCTGGCAGACTACACCAGAAAAGAAGGAAAAAAGTGCGCCTTTCACCTGAAAGTGGACACCGGCATGAACCGACTGGGATTACCCCTTAAGGATCTGACACAGGCCCTAACCATTATTAGAGAAAACCCTCAGCTAAAGCTTGAAGGACTGATGTCGCACCTGGCCTGCGGCGAAGAACCTTCCTGCCAGTTTACCGAAGATCAGCTGAGGCAGTTTGAAGAGGCCCTAAAGGCGTTAAAAAAGGCCGGTTTCCGCCCCCGTTTCGCCCATCTGGCCAATTCCGCGGCTGCCATTTTGGCCCCCAAGACCCATTACAATCTGGTAAGACCGGGACTTGCCCTTTACGGAGTATACCCTTGCCAAGAAGCCCAAAAGAGAATTCGCCTCAAACCGGTCATGACCTTGAAGGCCCGCATTTTGAGCTTGAAAGACGTATCGCCCGGAGAAGGCATCGGCTATGGTCCCCTTTATTTTGCTTCCAAACCTATGAAAATCGCGTTGGTCCCGGTAGGTTACGCCGATGGGTATCTGCGTGCCCTCTCCAACCACGGTTTTGCTTTTTTGCGCGGCCGCAGGGTACCGGTGGTAGGGGCGGTCTCTATGCGTTTATTGTCCCTTGAGGTCACCGAAGTGCCAGAGGCCAAGATAGGGGATGAAGTCATTCTCCTGGGAGGGCCAAACCGCGAAGTGCCGGTTGAAGAACTGGCTGCCAGGGCCGGTCTCATCCCCTACGAACTCCTCTGTCTTTTGGGGCGAGAAAATTTTAAAATCTTTTTGAGGACTTGAACCATGTTAGGTATCGGTTTTCCGGAATTGGTGGTCATTTTTATCGTAGCCCTTATCGTACTGGGGCCTGAGCGCATGCCTCAGGTGGCCCGGCAACTGGCCCGGTGGGTCAACGAATTCCGCAAGGCCGCAGACGAACTCAAAAAAGAACTGGCAGCCGATGAAATAGAAAAGAGCAAGGACGAAATCAATAAGGTCCGGCAAGAATTGCTTAACAAGGTCTATCACCCGCTGCCAGAAACTGACCCCGAAAAACCAAACCCAGAAAAACAAATACAGAAAGAAAAAACACAGGAAAAGCCCGGTCAAAAGGTTTCCCAAGAGACCAAGGCCTCATGAAAGATCGCCCCAAAATTACGTTATTGACCCATTTTGAGGAGTTAAGGCGCCGGATTTTGATCTTTCTGGCCTTTCTTTTCGTGATCTGGGCCGGACTTTTCTTCCAATTTAACCATTTGGTCCCCGTCTTTCTAAGGCCTTACCGGCAGGCCTTTCCTGGACAGAATTTGAACCTGGTCTTTACTTCTTTGCCTGAAGCCATAATGGCCGCCCTAAAAAGCACCTTCTTCTTGGCCCTGGCCCTGTCTTTACCCGTCCTCATCTTCCAGGCCTGGCGTTTTCTTTCCCCTGCCCTTTATCCTGAAGAAAAACGCCTTATGAGGCGCCTTCTCGCCCTGGCGAGTTTGTTCACGGCCGGGGGAATATTTTTGGCTTACTGGCTCGTCTTCCCCAGTCTCTTAAAATTTTTTCTGGGCCTGGGTTATACCCATTTTGAACCCCTCTTAAGGATTCAAAGTTATCTTTCTTTCCTGGGCAAAGGAGTTCTGGTTGCGGCCCTGGTGGCCCAAATCCCCGTAGTAACGGCAGGACTGGTCAAATTAGAATTGCTTCCCAGAGGATTGGGTAAGAAAAGATATCTTTATCTCCTGGGCATATCCTACGCCCTGGGGCTCTTTATCTCTCCGGGCGATCCTATCGGCCAGCTCATCCTGGCCCTTAGTTTCTTTTTGCTTTTGCAAAGCGGCTTTTTAGTCGCCAAACTACTCTGAAAACGCTTTCCGTCATCGCACTCCATTGGTCATCAAAGGAACTTTTAGATATTAATGGGATCACAAAATAGTCGACATGTATGCATTGCATCAAGTCATTGCGAGGAACCCCTCTACACCTTGAGATGTGTAGAGGGGGACGAAGCAATCCCTGTGGCGAGGCTTGGACAGAAGGCGTACGATTCGAGATCGCCACCCCCCTGACACATTTAAAAACGTGTCAGGGGGTCGCGATGACTAATGAAAGATTCCGTATTGATTAAGTACGTCGGCTAAAAAATGCTCCCATTAATATTTTAAAGCCTCAAAGAGAGGTATCCTATCAAATGGGTCGACTATTTAGTGGGTCCATTATTAAGAGATTTATCAAAACTTTTTAAAATCTTGTTAAGGATGTAAAAATTTGGCAACAAAGCTTTTAATCTCCTTTTTATTCCCCCAAAAATCTCCTTTTCCAAGGAATGTCGGCTTTTGACGGATCACCAAAGAGGGTTTAAGCTCCATAGGCAAATCATCAAAAGGAGGTAATGTATGGTGCGTAAATTGATAGGAATGGTGGTGGGATTAGCTGTCGGTTTGAGTTTTTACGGGTTTGCGGTAGCGGGAGGAAAAGGTCCTGAAACCATTACATTGAAAGCCAAAAAAGGTGACGTGGTCTTCCATCACTGGAAACACCAGACAGAACTGAATATCCCCTGCGGTGAATGTCACCACGGGCCGGGTCATTCTCCTTACAAAGAGGGTATGGAAATTAAACCCTGTCATGAATGCCACAACAAAAACTTCCCCAACAAAAAGCTCAATAAACCCATGAAGGCCTTTCATAAGAACTGTAAGGGTTGCCACAAGCAGATGCACGCTAAACATCCCAATGCGCCGACCAAGTGCAACGGTTGTCATAAAAAGTAAGCCGGTTTTAAGATGAAAAAGAGCCCCCCGCTGGGGGGCTTTTTTTTGCAAATTTGATAGAGGGGTGAGTCTATGGATCTCAAAAAATTTGGTAAATGGCTCAAAAGTTTAAAAAACGAAGGGGTAGAACACCTTCCCGTTGAGGAAAGGCGGGCCTTTCTAAAAATGGGGCTTAAAGTTACCGGAGTATTTGCCGGCGGAACGATATTATCTCTCGTATCCAAGGCTGAGGAGGTATTCGGGGCTGCACCTGAATACGTAGACAAATTTCCTTACAAACCGCATTATTCCATGGTCCTCATTACCGACCGCTGTGTCGACTGTCAGCTGTGCATGGAAGCCTGCGTACGCACCAACCACGTACCTCCCTACGGCTGGCGTACCAAAATTTTCGAAAGGCGCTTAGTGGTAGGCCCCCAGCAGTATGAACGGCAATTCATGCCTGTGCTCTGCAATCACTGTAATGTCCCTCCCTGTGTACGGGTTTGCCCCACCAAAGCTACATATAAAGACAAAAAGACCGGCATTGTGCGTATGAATCCCAAAAAATGCATCGGTTGTAAGACCTGCATGGTCGCCTGTCCTTACAACATGCGTTATTTCAACGAAGAAAGGAGGGCCGTTGATAAGTGTGATTTTTGCTGGGAATCAAGGCTCTCCAAGGGAGAAACCTTAACGGCCTGCGCCGCCGCCTGTCCGGCGGGGGTTCGTATCTTTGGTGACTTGGCTGACCCGGAAAGCAAGGTTTATAAAATCGTACATGATCCTTCCCGGGTAATCTGGGTCTTGAGACCCGAAACCGGAGCCAAACCCAATGTTTTCTATACCATTGATGGACTCGGCTAATAATCTCTTAAGGAGGCCTTTATGAAGCGCTGGCTTTTTCTTGTTTTATTGGTCGCTTTTGCCTTTGCTCTCTATCAACCCCTTTGGGGACAAGAGGAAGAAGAATATCCCGAAGAACCTATTATTTTTACCAAACCGGTGAAGGCGGTAGTTTTTGATCATAAAAAACACATAGAAGACGCAGGGCTTAGCTGTGATGATTGTCATGACGAGCTTTTTGAAATGGCAGCTGGTACGGCAGAAGAAAACGAAGACTTTAATATGAAGTCTCTTTATGAGGGCAAATATTGCGGAGCTTGCCATAATGGTGACATGGCTTTCGCTTCTAACCGTAAGTGCACCACCTGCCATATAGGCGTGCTCGGTTGGCAACGTCTTCAAGGTGAAACAAAAGAAAAAGAACACCACCATTAAAAACTTTCCTGTTGGCTAACCTTAAGAGGGGGCTTTGCAAGGCCCCCTCTTTTTGTTATTTTAGAGTTATGTTTAACGAAAAAATATATCAAATTTTCGAAGACACTTTAGACAAAATTTCTGAAGGTATTTTTGTAGTAGACGACCAATTCCGCATAATTTATTTCAATAAAGCAGCTGAAAAGATTTTAGGTGAGAACAAAAAAGATATAATTAATAAGTCATGCTACCAAATATTTGAAAAACATATCGAAAAAGAAATCTGTATTCTTATAAAACAACAACTAGCCAAGGGAGAACCTGTCTATCAATTTCCTATCTATTTAAAAGACAAAGAATATAAAAAAGTAATTTACTTAAACGCCTATCCAATAAAAAATACAGAAAAAGATAAAATCGTATCAATAGTTGTAATATTAAACGAGCAAATACCATCTAACTTTGTTAATGATATCCTTGATAGCTTAGGAGACGCCCTATTTATTGTAGACAGTCATTTCAAGATTTCTTTATTTAATCAACCAGCAGAAATTTTAACAGGATATAGCGCAAACGATGTCATAGGAAAATACTGCGATGAAGTTTTCAAAACAAACATTTGTGGAGAAGATTGTATTTTATTGAAGAGCATCAAAGAAAAAAGACCGATAAAACGCTCTGGTATCTTCATAACAAGATATGATGGGACCCAATTCCCCGTTGAAATTACCGCAAGCCCCCTATTTATTAAAGGAGAATTGGTAGGCGGATTAGAAATATTTAGAGATATTAGTTTTGAAATTCAAATGAAGACTGTTTTAGAAAATATTGGAGACGGAGTTTTTGCAGTTGATAACTATTTCCATATAACATGTTATAATCCAGCAATGGAAAGAATAATAGGCTATAACATTAATGAGGTTTTAGGCAAACCATGCTCAGAAATATTTAAAAGTGAACTCTGTAAAGAAGAGTGTCCAGTTGTAAAAGCCATCTCAGAGGGGAAAAAAATATCAAACAAACACACTTATTTTGTTCATAAGTCCGGCAGAAAGGTGCCTGTTTCTATTACGGTGGCCCCTATCAAAGATAGCGAAGGCAGATTGATTGGTGCAGTAGAAACGGTTAGAGATTTGAGTGAAATTCTTACTTTACGTAAAGAATTAGACAAAAATTACCAACTCAACGATATAATTTCTAAAAGCCCAAAAATAAAACGTATTTTAGAAGTTTTACCTGATATTGCGGAAAGCGAAAGCACTGTCCTGATTACCGGAGAATCAGGTACAGGAAAGGAAGTTTTTGCCCGGGCCATCCATGAGCTTTCTCCCAGACGGAACGGACCATTTATTGCGGTCAACTGCGCCGCCATACCGGATACCCTTTTGGAAAGCGAACTTTTCGGCTACAAAGCGGGGGCCTTTACCGACGCCAAAAAAGATAAACCCGGCCGCTTTGCTATTGCCAAAGGGGGAACCCTTTTCCTCGACGAAATAGGAGAAATTCCTTTATCCCTGCAAGTAAAACTTTTGCGGGTCTTGGAAACTCATGAATATGAACCTCTGGGCGCTACTAAACCTGAAAAAGCCGATGTTCGTATTATCGCCGCCACCAATCAAGATCTCGAAGAATTAGTTGAAAAAGGTCTATTTAGACAGGATCTTTTTTTCCGTTTAAACGTAGCCCGCATTCACCTTCCTCCCCTTAGGGAAAGGAAAGAAGATATTCCGCTTCTGGTGGAATATTTCATCCAAAAATTCAGAGCCAGTAAAGGAAAAGACATCATTGGCATTACAGATGAGGCCTTAAAAATCCTTATGGATTATGACTTTCCCGGAAACGTACGGGAATTAGAAAATATTATTGAATACTGCTTTATTGTTTGTAAAGAGGGCCTTATCTATCCCGAACACCTACCCGAACACCTATATAAACCGAGAAGAGAAGACGTCCTGGATCTTTCTTTTGAAAAACCCATGACTCTAGAAGAAATCGAAAAAATAGCGATCCTGCAGGCTTTAAAGAGAAACAACTGGAAAAAACTGGCTACCTGCCGCGAACTCGGCATCTCCAAAGACACCTTGCGCCGAAAGCTTCGTAAATACGGCATTCAATTGCAGGGCGCAAATTAAGCCTATTTTCACCTAAATCGGAAATAATTATTTCCAGGTTTCCTGGAAATCTACTACTACAGCACTATCTTTTTGGGCTTATTTTGCGCCCTACCTCTCTGATGGAAGGGATCATTT
>DROK01000261.1 GCA_011321895.1 Thermodesulfatator atlanticus | reverse complement strand
CCCTTCGGCCAGGAGGAACTTCCGCGAGGTGATGTAATGCTTGGAGACCCCCATAAACCCCGGAGTAACCTGCCCACCACCTACCATGCCGGCCATGGTGGTGAATTTCATCCCCGTGGGGGTAAGCCCCAGGTAGTCACGGTTGACGATCATGATCCCGTTACAGGTGGGAAGCACCGCCGCGATACACTCAAAGCAACCGCAGGCGGTCATGGGATCCACCAAGATGCTGTAAAGACTTACCCGCTCCACCTTGCCCCGGGAGGCCTGTTTTACGAACTCGTTGATCCCCGTAAACTGGCCGAGGGTCTCGTCTATCACTTCCCCTTTTTCGATGGGCTGGTTAGGCCCGGTGGGGTTGATCTCATAACAGGCCTTGCCGTCAAGCCAGTTGTACGCCCCGCACATCCCTATCCGCTCAGGGGTGATGACGCAGACGTGGCTTGGGGCAAAGCTCTGACAAAGGGTGCAGGAATAATAGACGTCCACCTGTTCGTCGGTAAGCCCCGCAATCCGGGCGTCCCGGCGGGCGTATACCTCTTTGGCCAGCTCCAGGATCTCCTTAACCTTATCTTCTTCGGTGTAAATGGTCACCTGACACTTGTCCACGATGGCGCCAAATTCCTGCCGCAGCTTGGCGTAAAGGATCTCTCCGATATGGCGGAAGAGGAAGCCCTTCTCCACCGCCGCCTTGCTGATACGAAGCCACATGATGTTGCGCTGACCAACGTGCATGATCCCCTGGGCGTAGTTGATCAGGTGGTGGAACTGTCGCTCCAGGATGGCCTCAAAGTCTTCCTGCATATTGGCCCCCGCCACTTCCACCACCACGGCGAAGGGGAGCCGGTAAGGAGGCCCTTCAAGCCCCAGTTTTTCCACCTCGTTGATCTCCGGCCCGATGACCTCGATCTTGCCGTCTTCTACCTCGTCCAGGGGTTTGGAAAGCAGGAGCTCCACCGCCGGGGTCCGGCCACCACCACACTCAAGGTAGAGGTCATCCTTACGCACCCGCTCTCCCTCAAAAGCCGGGGCGTAAGCCACCGGGATGTTGAGTTTGACCGCGGTGACCTTAAGCCCCCGCACCTCAAGGGCCCGGTCTACCATCTCGTCGTAAGGAACCTTGGAAACCACGTGCTCGTAGGTACACACCCCGAAGGGCTTGATTTCCGGAATATCCCAGTCAGAAATGGTGGGGAAGCCCCAGTTAATGGCCCCCGCCGCGTTGGCGTACCACTCGTCGGAAACCGGCCCAAAGGCCAAAACGAAGGCAAAAGTCCGGTCCTTATTGTAAAGGAGGTTGCCCATATAATCGCCAGGCTTTATGCCACCAAAGGCCATGGCCACCCGGCAGGCAAAACCGATGGCAAAAACCACCGAGGAGGTATACGGCCCAAAGGGGATCAGACGGGTAGGCCAGCCCAGCTGGACCCCGAGTTCTTTGAGCTGCTCCGCCATCCGCACCCCGTTGGTGTCCGAGTGCATGAAGACGTAGAGGTTTTTCTCAAGGAGCTCCTGGGCGATCTTCTGCGCAATCTCTTTTTCCGGCGGGGCCCCTAAACAGGCGGCAAAACCAGGGGCCGTGCCGTCCACGAACTCCACCCCTCTTTTCCGGAAGATCACGTCGTCCGCCGCCCCAAGCCAGATGTTGCCGTTTACCGGCTCCTCGGTCTTGGTGTAAAAATCAGGGTCTTCCAGGTAACGGATGGCCTCGATGATCTCCTCGGCAAAGAAGGTGGCCATCCCCGCGTCCAGGGCCGGCCCCAGATAGGGCAGCCACAGGTGTTCCGAAGGCTCAGGGGGCAGTAATTTCTTGGCCTCCTGCAAGACTTCTTCACAATCCCCCAGCTTTTTCACCGGGTAGCCGAGCATGGCGTAAATAATGGGGAGATAATAGGCGGTGTTCGGGAACCCTATCTCCTGGTCCTTGCCAAACTTCTTTACGGCCTCTTCGTATTTTTCTAACGCCTGCTCGACGATTTTGTGCGCTCCCCTGATAGCGGCACTGGCAATAATCTTTGACATCCGGTTTCCTCCTTTAATTACAAACTTATTGGGCCATAAGGCCATCGATGACCCTTTTGGTCACCTCAATGGCCTTGGGATGTCTCATAATCAAGAAGTCTCCCCCGGCTAAGAGCAGGGCCAGAGCGGTAATCGCTTCCAGGGCTATCCCCCGGACTTCCTGGTCCCCCAGCATATCGTCGCTGGGAAGCCCCGCCTCTTTGGTCTTCCATACCTCACGCCCCACGTTGATTACGAAGGGCACCTGAAGCTTCTCGTCCTGAGCGTAAAGGGCCGCAAGTCTTATCCTTTCCATCACGGAATAAGTATATTCTAAACCATAACCCAGCGCCCCTACCGAGGGGTCCATGGCGATCTTATCCAGCGGGACCCCTACGTTTTCAAGCAAGATATTGAGCTGTTTAGCCAGGTTAACGTCAATGGGGCTTGAGGCAATCAGGGAATAGCCGTAACCCATGGCCGTGGCCCCCAGGGCCCGGTGATTGGTATCCACCACCGGCCCGATCATGACGTTTTTGGCCCCAAGCACGTTGGCCACCTCACGCAAAACGTCTACGTCCTTCTCCGCCGAGCCAGAACCCCAGATCACCAGGGGTACATCCACCGCCTGGGCCACCTTTTCCACCACCTTGGCCGCATGCTCCGGGCCGAGATCAAGAAAGTTCGGGTCCGTACCCACCAGGTAAACGTTTATGGCCTCTGCCCCGTAAACCTCAACGCACTTCTTGGCCCAGGCCCCCGGATCATCAAAAACGTCGGCAAAATACTTGGCCAGCGCCTCCGGCCAGTCCTCAGGTTTGACGTCCAGGACCTCCATGGCCACGTGAGGCGGATTCTTCATCTCCCCCTCAAAGAGGTGGAAGGGGAGCACGTTGGTGCCACCGATGGTGATGGCCTTTTCCCCTTCTCCGATGGTGACCTCCCGGATATAGGCCGTCCCTGGTTCTTTATAAACGTCTTCCGGTATGCCGGCGGCCCTTTCAGAGACCGGACGGTATTCCTTGGAGAGTTCGGCAAAGACCAAAATATCAGCCACTTCCGGGGCCTTAGCCTCCACCGCTGGCCTTTCCTCAACCGGCGGCTTCTCTTCCGGCTTCTTTTCCACCCGGGCCGCCTTCAATTCTTTGACCTTTTCAAGCCCCTTTACCGCCTCCGTCTTCTGCGGGTAGATCTCCAGGACTTTTTGGTAAGCCGCCTCGGCCCCGTCCAGGTCCTCTTCTTTAAGTTTTTTCTCAGCTTCTTTCAGTAACTCCTCAACCAAACGTTCTTTTTCGATCTCAGCTAAAGCACTTTTGGCGATTTCATTTTCCGCCTCAAGCTCAAGGACTTGACGGTAAAGGGCCTCGGCTTTGGCAAGTTCTCCCGCCTCCCGGGCCGCCTTGGCGGCAGAGAGGAGATCCGCCACCTTCTGGGCCCGTTCTTCCTCCTCTTTGGAAACCACCGGGGCTTCAGGTTTGACCTCCGGTCTTTCCTCAGGCCTTATCTCAGGGGGTGCAGGCCGCTCAGCCGGCCCACCCAGCAAGGCCCGTTCAAGGCTTGCCAGACCTTCATGGAGGAGGTTGATGCCGTCCCTTAAGGCCTCCATGCTGCTGCGCAGGGAACCGAAGATCTCCTTCAGGGCCTCGGCTGGTACCTCCACCTTGGGCGGGGCCTCAGGGACCTCTTCTTCTACCTCCGGTTTTTCAGGCACGATCTCCGGTGCCGGCCGCGGTACCTCGACCTTTACCTCCTCTGCTAGAGGCCGCGGGTGGAGGCCTGCCCGTTTTACGATCTCAGGCACCGCCTCCTCCCACTCGATGGCCATAATGTGCACCCCGGCAATACCGGGGATCTCCCGCACCTGCTCGATGATCTCCACGGCGATCTGGATCCCCTCTTCCCTTTTGTCCTTGGCGTCCTTGAGTCGTTTCAAAATTTCATCAGGTACATCAAGTCCAGGGACAAAATATTTCATGTAACGGGCCATCCCGAAGGACTTGGGCGGGGTGATCCCTGCCAGGATATAGACCTTCTCGGTAAGACCGAGGTCTCTTGCCATCTCCATAAATTTGCGGAACCGCTCAAGGTTATAAACGATCTGGGTCTGGATAAACTGGGCTCCCGCCGCCACTTTCTTGGCCAGCCGGTGTACCCGAAACTCAAAAGGATCCGCAAAGGGGTTGGCCGCCGCCCCCAGGAAAAATTCCACGGTCTTTCCCTTTATCTCTTCCCCGCACTGGAACTTCTTCTCATCCCGCATCCGCCGGACCATGTCCAGCAGCTGGATGGAATCCAGGTCAAAAACCCCTTTGGCCTCGGGATGATTACCAAATTTTTGGTGGTCCCCCGTAAGACAGAGGAGGTTTTTGATCCCCAGGGCCGCCGCCCCCAAGAGATCAGCCTGGATAGCGATCCGGTTCCGGTCCCGACAGGTCATCTGGATGACCGGCTCCACCCCTTCCTGCATCACCAATACCCCGGAAGCAATGGAAGACATCCGTACGATGGCCGTCTGACAATCGGTGATATTGGCGGCGTCCACAAAGCCCCGGATCAAACGGGCCTTTTGACGGACTACGTCGCCGTCGGCACTCTTGGGCGGACCAATCTCACAGGTAACGGCAAAGTGCCCCTCACGAAGCACCCTTTCCAGATGGCTGCGATATTTTTCGTTACTCACCTCTTCCTCCTCAAGCCGCCGTTTTGTCTATTTTTGCGAATTCATCTGTAGATCAGGCCTCTTGCGCTCCCGCGGGCCACCGTGGCCGGCCGGGATCCAGTTTTTGGCCGGAAAGATCTGGGTAAGCTTTTCCAGCTCCCCGCGGGCCTTAAGCCGCTCATAAATCTGGTGCCATACACAGGGCACCTCCGGCCTGATCTCACACTTTCCGTTCTGGGAACCCCCGCAAGGCCCGTTCAAAAGATTCTTGGCACAGCGGGCGATGGGACAGAGCCCCCCGGTGAAATCGATGATGCAATCCCCACAGCCCCGACACTTCTCTTCCCATTCCCCCAGGGCAGGGTTGGCCCCGTAAAAACTGGTATCCACCCCGGGATAGATCTTTAAGTCCGGATAAAGGTCAGCCGCCAGATTAACCCCTACCCCGCAGGCCAGGGATACCACCGCTTCTACCTTTTCCTTAAGTTCCCCAAGCGGGGTCAGATATTCCGGATCACACTGACGGACAAAGGTGTCCTCAACGGTTTTAAGGGGGCGTCCTTGCCTTTTACGCGCCAGCCTCAAGGCCGCCGCCAAAATCTCCACCTCTCGGTCGCCACCTGCGGAACAAATGGCCACACAGCCGCGGCAGCCGATGACGGCGATACGCTCAAAGGGCTCTATCATCTGAAGGATTCTCTTAATGGGTTTTCTTTCTGCAATGATCATGAGGAAGTCTCCCCTTTTGCCGAAATCTCAAGCAGGGTTTCAAAGGTCCTCTTGGCCGCCTCCACCAAGGCCCCGGTATCAAGACGGGGGATAAAGGCCATCTGTACCCGCTCAGGCGAAAGCCCAATCTCTTCAAGGATTTTTCGGGCCGCCTCTACCCGCTTTTCCGCCCGCAGACTCCCGGTGTTATTATGACAGCTTCCCTTCTCACAACCCGCCACCAGCACCGCCCCGGCGTCTTCCTCCAGGGCCCGTAAAATGTCTACCACTTCGATCCGCCCGGAACAGGGAAACCGCTTAATCACTACCTCCGCCGGAATATCCGCCACGTCCTGAGCGGTGGCCTCGTTGGTATAATGACAACAGAGGATAGCTAACTTTAGCTCAGACATCTACCTTACCCCCCTACCACCGTGACCGCCATTTCAGGCGCGGTTTTCAGTTCAATAGCCCGGGCGGGACATTCCACCACGCAAATCCCACAGGCCTGACATTTTTCAGGATCGATTACGGCGTAACCCTCTGAAAGGATACGCGGTGCCCCAAAGGGACAGGTGCGCACACAGGTAAGACAGGCGATACACTTGCCCGCCTCCACCCGGGCCAAACGCCCGGTTTCAAAGCGCAGCTCGAGGGCCCGGGCCGGGTCTTCCTGCGCAACCAGGCCTTTGAGCGCCTTGATTACTTCCATGGGCTTTACGTCCATGGGACAGACCGGCACACAGGAACCACAGCCGGAACACTTCCAGATGGTATCTCCGGCCAGCAACCGCTCCTTAAGCCCTAATAAAACCCCGTGCACTATGACCCGGGGGTCGAAATCTTCAGCCACTTTTTCTACCGGGCACACCCCGGAGCAGGCCCCACAACGGAAACACTGGGCCAGCGTCCCGGGAGCCCCGGTGTTTATCAACTCCCCCGCCAGATGGGGATCGCGACCCTTGAGCTCTATCATCTCTTACTCCTTTGCCTTGGGTTGCCAAACCTCTCCCTGTTTTTCCACCTGCCCTCGCTTGGAAAGAGCCTCCAAAATAGGCACGATATCTTCCTGGGTTGCCCCTGTTTTTTGAAGTAAAGTCTCAATAGAGACGGGCCCCTTACCCAAGAGGGCCTTGACCTCGGCCTCAAGGAGTTCCTTTTTGATAAGGGGCACGAGCTTTTCCTCCACCCGCCGGGATATACCTTCGGGACTATAATCACCGGCCTTTTTCAATTCCCGGGCCAGGTTCCCGTAAGCCGCCCGGAAACGACTTTTAGCGGTAAGCTGGCGCGCCGCCGCCAGCCGCAGCTTGATCGTCTCCATATCAAGCCCTTCCGGCTCACCGAGGGGGCCGAGCTTCTTGATAGTCTCCGTGAAGTCCGTGACGATCTTTACAAAAAGCGGGGCCTCCGCCGCAGAGGCCCAGTCAATCCGAAAACGCTCCACCTTCAAACCCACTAACTCCAGGATCCTCCTGCTTACTTCGGCCATCAAAAGGGCTTCGTAATTACCAGACTGGTAATGGCACTCGCCCAGATGTCACCCCCCAACCAGCACTCCGTCCGCGCCGACGTAGAAGGCCTCCACCACGAAACGTGGATCAATACGACCGGTACACATCACCCGGATGACCCGGTTGTTGGGGGGATACTGGTAACGGGCCACCCCCGCCGAATCCGCCGCTGCGTAACAGCACCAGTGACAAAAAAAGCTCAAAATCTTGGGCTCAAAACTCATAACCCACCCCTTTAAGCCGCTTCTTCACCGGCTTTTTCTTTTTCAAGCTCCCTTTCCACAAAGGCCCCGAAGGCCTCTATCTGCGCCAAAATGGCCTCGTCTGTGAAACCACCCATACTGATGGCCAGCACCGGACAGTGGGAGGCACAGATACCGCAACCCTTACAGGAAGCAGTGATCGTCTGGGCCTTTTTGCGTTTACCCACCTTGACCATCTCTATCGCCCCGTACGGACAAAGCTCGGCGCAGATACCGCAGCCAATACACTTCTTCTGGTCCACCCGGGAGACAATGGGCGCCACTTCCACAAACCCCTTGGCCAAGGGGATCGCGGCCTTGGCTGCCGCCGCCCGGGCCTGGGCCAAGGTCTCGTCCAAGGGCTTGGGCCCGTGGGCCAGCCCGCAGACGTAAACCCCTTCCACCGGGAGCTCAACCGGCATGAGTTTTACGTGCGCCTCAAGGAAAAAGCCGTCTCCCGTAAGGGGAGCCTTGATAACCTTAGAAAGCTCTTCGTTTTCTCCAGGGGCAATCCCCACCGAAAGGACCAGAAGATCAGCCGGAATCAGGAGCTCTTCTCCGAGCAGGGCGTCGTAAACCTTGACGAACTGGGTCTTGCCCTTTTGTACCAGCTCCGGCTTGGCCTCCGGTTTATAGCGCAGGAAAATGACCCCGTTCTTGCGCGCCTCCCGGTAGGCGTCTTCGGAAAAACCGTAAGTACGCATATCACGGAAGAGGATGTAGACGTCCTTTTTCGGGTATTTCTTTTTGAGGCGCAGGGCGTTTTTCACCGCCTGCTGACAGCAGAGCTTGCTGCAGTAATTGAGGTCGTCTCCCCGGGAGCCCACACACTGGATCATCACCACGCTGCGGGCCCGGGCAAGCTTCCCCGCTTTACCCTTGAGCTCCGCCTCAAGGTCGAGCTGGGTGATGACCCGCTCGTTGGCCCCAAGGCCATAACGGTCCGGCCGGTGTTCCTTGCCACCGGTGGCCAGAATCACCACCCCGTGGTTGATCACCTCCGAGCCCTCTTCCTTCCTCAAAGTGGAGGTGAAATTCCCCACGTAACCAGAGACGTTTTCCACCGTGGTACCGGTAAAGACGGTGATCCTGGGGTGCGCTTCCACCCGTTTGATCAGGTCCTTGAGGATTTTCTGGGGGTCTTCCCCAGAGAGAAGACCGGTTACCCGGCGCAGGTTCCCGCCAAGCTCGGCCTCTTTTTCCACCAGATAGACCTCAAAGCCCTGCTCCGCCACCGAAAGGGCCGCCTGAAGCCCTGCCGCCCCACCGCCAATCACCAGGGCCGAAGGGGTCACCGAGACCTTCTGGAGCTCAAGCGGGGTGAGCCGTCTGGCCTTGGCCACCGCCATCCGCACCTGATCTTTGGCCTTCTGGGTGGCGGCTTCAGGGTCCTCGGCGTGTACCCAGGCACACTGGTCCCGGATGTTGGCCATCTCAATGAGGGCCGGGTTAAGCCCCGCCTCCCTCAAGGTCTCCTGGAAGAGGGGCTCGTGGGTACGGGGGCTACAGGCCGCGATCACCACCCGGTTGAGCCGGTTTTCTTTTATCTTTTTGACCAGTTCGTTCAAGGTGTCCTGCGAACAGGAATACAGGACGTCTTCGGTATAGACCACTCCAGGCAGGGTCGCCGCGTAGCGGGCTACCTCTTTGACATCCACCACACCGGCGATATTCACCCCGCAGTGACAGACAAAAACTCCGATCCTTGGTTCTTCCCTTTCAAGCTCTTCGTCTTCAGGCGGAAATTCCCTGTGGACCGCGTCTTGCCCCCGGACCTCGGCCAAAAGTTCCGAACACTTGGCCGCCACCCCCTGGGCCTGGACCACGCTTTCCGGAATATCCTTGGGCCCCTGGAAGGCCCCGGCCACGAAGATCCCGGGCACGTTGGTCTCAAGAGGGGTGGCCACTTTGGTCCGGGCAAAACCGTAGTGGTTAAGCTCAACCCCCAGGCGTTTGGCGAGCTCCTCGGCCCCCGCCGGGGCGTCAAGCCCTACCGAAAGGACCACCATATCGTAAAAATCCCGGTGCGTCCTTCCGTCTTCGGTAACGTAGGTCAGGGCCAGCTTGCGCCCCACCTGATCTACCCGGGGCACCCGGGCGTAGATCGTCCGAAAACCATACTTTTCCACCGCCCGGTTAAAGGCCTCGTCAAAACCCTTGCCCTGGGTCCTGATATCCATGAAGAAGAGATCTATCTCGGCCTCCGGCAGGTGCTCTTTCACTACCGAGGCCTCTTTCATGGCGTACATGCAGCAGACCGAAGAGCAATAACCGTTGCCACAGGTGACATCCCGGGAACCCACGCATTGGAGAAAGGCGATACGCTGGGGATGGGTAAAATCAGAGGGCCTTAGCACCTCCCCTTCCGTAGGCCCGGAAGCACAGGTCATCCTTTCCAGCTCAAGGCTGGTAAGGACGTCCGGGTATTTG
>DROK01000260.1 GCA_011321895.1 Thermodesulfatator atlanticus | reverse complement strand
TTCCGTGTCTGAAGCAGCCCAGCTAAGACCGGAAAAGACCAGAGCCGAAATAAGGACCAAAAGACCCAAAAAACGCTTCATACACACCTCCTGCCATAGAAACTGATAGAGGGCTTCATAGCAAAACACGCCTTAGAATGGCAAGGGCCATCCTGTAACAAAAATTTTAAAAAATTTGATTGATTAGGCGTTTTATGGGTTTATTCAGGCCTTAAAAGCCTATAATCCCGTTTTTTCTATCTGACGACGGACAGCCTCCACCGAAAGGGAAAGGGCCTCCTTTTCGTCTTCGGTAAGAGGAAACTCAAGTATCCTTTCAACCCCTCCGGCTCCCAGGACCACCGGGACCCCGATAAAGACGTCTTTAAAACCGAATTCACCGGTAAGCCAGACGGAACAGGTAAGGACCCGTTTCTGGTCACGCATGATGCTTTCCGCCATTTCTACCGCGGCCAGACCTGGTGTGGTGAAGGCGCTGCCGGTCTTCAGGTAAGAGACGATTTCGGCCCCCCCTTTGCGGGTACGATCCACGATCTCGGCCAGTTTTTCTGCTGGCAAAAGGTCTTTTACCGGAATGCCGGCCACGTTGGCCAGGCGGACCAGGGGGAGCATGTGGTCCCCGTGGATACCCATCACCAGGGCCTGGACGTCTTTAGGAGAAACGCCCAGGGCTTCGGCCAAAAAATAGCGGTAACGGGCCGAGTCCAGCACGCCGGCCATCCCGATCACCCTCTCCCGCGGAAACCCTGAGACCCGAAAGGCCGTGTATACCATGGCGTCGATGGGGTTGGTAACCACGATCAAGCAGGCTTCGGGGGCGTATTTGACGATCTTTTCCACGCAGGATTTGACGATTTCTAGATTTACCTGGAGGAGGTCGTCTCTGCTCATGCCGGGTTTGCGGGGGCGGCCGGCGGTAATAATGACCACCCCGGCCCCTTCCAGGGCAGCCCAGTCTTCCGTCCCGGCCAGGCGGGTGGAAAAGCCGTATACCGGGGCGCTTTGGGCGATATCGAGGGCCTTTCCTTTGGCCAGGCCCGGGACGATATCCACCAAGACGATTTCCTGAGCTATTCCTTTAGCCGCTGCCCAGTGCGCCGCTGCGGTACCTACCGCCCCGGCGCCTACGATACCTAATTTCTGCCTCATCATGGCCTCCGGTCGATAATGATTTTTTCTGGGATCTCCCAGGATTTCTGGTATTCATGCTGCCGCTTTTGTACGTTAGCTTCCCTTTCAGCAGGGGTGGAAACGGAATAGTAGATAATTTCTCTTTGGCCGTCTTCCTTAACGATCTCCTTGACACCCACGGCGTCAAGCGGGTGCTCTCATTTAAATTTTACGATTTCCACGATGGCCTGGTCACTTAGCCCGATCTTTTTTAATCTTTCGATAAAACGAACCATGTTTTCGTCCAGGGCCAAAGTGAGCTGCGCTCCAAGAAAAAGGCTAAAGACCGCGAAACTAAAGATCTTTAAAGACTTTGGCCAGAGATTCTCCCGCCACGTGCATTTTCCATTCGTTAAGCCACCCGTACGGGGTTTCATAGACTTCAAAGCCCCCTTTTACTAGTTTTTCTTTAACCCGTTCTATAAGGGTTCGGGCTTCTTCGGGGCTGGCCTTGCTGGTGGAAAGGTGGTTAAAGGAATGAAGTACTATCTTTTGCGTACCGAATTTGCGGGCCAGCCACTTTATATTTTTGACCAATTTTTCCACCACTTTTTTGAACCGTTCAGGATCTTCGGCTTCTACCTGATAAAAGACCACCACGGTCTCTTTTACCAGGGTTTCCGGGCCAGCAGCCGGAGCCTCCTTGAGAACCTGTTGGTAAGGTTTCCACCAGAATTCCGGGGCGTAAAACATGATGATTTTCATAGGCCTTACCTTACCTGGCTTTCTTTTATTGACAACGAAAAAAGATGGGATAGACTAATGGGCGCAGGCCGGGGTAGCTCAGTCGGTAGAGCAGCGGACTGAAAATCCGCGTGTCCCTGGTTCGATTCCGGGCCCCGGCACCTCTTTATCTTTCCTGGCGGAGGCCTCAACTTGCCGGCGTAGCTCAATTGGCAGAGCATGGGATTTGTAATCCCAGGGTTGAGGGTTCAAGTCCCTCCGCCGGCTCCAGGGAGTCAGGGTTTTCCGGAAATCCAGATAACCTTTATAAGGCGGCCGTTCTCACCCTTGAGCTACGGCCCCTTAATGAGACAAAACGCTGAATTTTTCTGGGGAAGAGCTAGACCTGGCCTAGGTCCCCATCGAGGAAAGGATGACCTTGAGAAACTGGTGAAACCCAGGGTTAAAGAGGGTGAAGCCTGCCAGCATGACGCCCACTATCACTTTGAGCCAGATCTCCAGGCGGACAAAACGGGTATCTATCTCCCCAAACCTGGTTTCAAGTTCTCCAAATCTGGCCTCAAACTTGGCCTCCAAGCGGGCTATTGCCGCCTCAAGGTCCGCCTTAGTCACCAGCTCCTTGGTGAGCTCCTCTTTGAGCTCAGCCTTGATGACCTCTTTCTGGGCCTTGGCTTCCTCACGGACGGCCCCCAAGCCCTCTTCAATGGCCCGGATGACCTTGGCGGCCTTC
>DROK01000259.1 GCA_011321895.1 Thermodesulfatator atlanticus | reverse complement strand
CCAGCCAGTAAAAATTGGGCCAGAATCACCAAATCCATAAATGGGGAAGGTTAACCAACTTTCGCCCAGAGAAACAGAAAATGCGGTGTCCTTCAAGGGTGACGGGCGGCAGAAAAAACGCCCCCATTAATAATGGAAGCATTTTTTAGCCGACATGCTCAATCGACTTATTGTCATCACAAACCCCCTGTTAGTCATCGCGAGACCCTGACACGTTTTTAAATGTGTCAGGGGGTCGCGATCTCAGATCGCCACGGCTCTTGCCAAGGCCTCGCGACAGGGATTGCTTCGTCCCCCTCGACGCTTCAAAAATGCGTCGAGGGGTCCTCGCAATGACTGAAGGGCTGATACATGTACGTAATGATAAACAATGATGTCGACTATTTGATGACCCCTATTAAATATTTGTTCTTGCCCAAGTCCTCTAATGTTTGGCATTATTCTTTTTAAAAAGTTTACAGGAGGTCGGCGATGGGGGAGATTGTGCAGATACGGGCCCGCGAAATTCTGGACTCGCGCGGCAACCCCACTCTAGAAGTAGAAGTGTGGCTGGAAGGTGGGGCCTTTGGGCGGGCGGCTGTTCCCAGTGGTGCTTCAACCGGGACCCATGAAGCCCTGGAGCTGCGCGACAAAGACGAGAGCCGTTACCACGGTAAAGGGGTTTTACGGGCGGTAGAAAACGTGAACAACATCATCGCCTCGGAACTGATCGGTATGGAATCCACGGCCCAGGCAGAAATAGACGCCCTGCTCATCGAACTTGACGGTACCGAAAATAAAAGACGTCTTGGGGCCAACGCCATCTTGGGAGTCTCCATGGCCGTGGCGCAGGCTTCAGCCCAGGAGGTAGGGCTACCCCTTTACGCCTATCTGGGGGGAGTAGGGGCCACGGTCTTGCCGGTACCTTTGATGAACGTGATTAACGGCGGCGTCCATGCCGACAACGATCTGGATATCCAGGAGTTCATGATCGTGCCCTTGGGGGCCCCGTCTTTTTCCGAGGCTTTAAGGTACGGGGCTGAAACCTATCATACCCTTAAAAAGGTCCTCAAAGAAAAGGGATACCGGACTTCGGTGGGAGACGAGGGTGGCTTTGCTCCTGAGGTGAAAAATACCAAAGAAGCCCTGGAAATCCTGGTACAGGCCATCGAAAAAGCGGGTTATCGTCCGGGAGAAGATATAGCCTTGGCGCTTGACGCGGCTGCCAGCGAATTCTTCAAAGAAGGCCAATACGTTCTGGCCGGGGAAGGCAAGACCCTTTCAGCAGAAGAGCTTGTCTCCTTTTACGCTGAATTAATAGAGGAATTTCCCATCATTTCTCTGGAAGACGGCTGTGCCGAAGACGATTGGGACGGCTGGAAGATCCTTAACGAGAGGCTGGGGGATAAGATCCAGCTTGTAGGCGATGATATCTTTGTCACCAATATTTCCCGGCTCACCCGGGGTATTACCCAAAAAGTAGCCAACGCCATCCTGATCAAACTCAACCAGATCGGTACGGTTACCGAAACTCTTGAAGCCATCAGGTTGGCGCAAACCTCTGCCTGGCGTACGGTAATCTCTCACCGCTCCGGTGAGACGGAAGACACCTTTATCGCCGATCTGGCCGTGGCGGTAAACAGCGGCCAGATAAAGACCGGGGCCCCTGCTCGAAGTGAAAGGGTGGCCAAATATAACCAGCTCCTGAGGATCGAAGAGGATCTGGGGCCGGTGGCCCGTTTTGCCGGCAAGCAGGCCTTTGTGCGTCTATGAGGGTCGGCCGGAAAGAGTTAGTGGAGCGCACTTACCGCCGGGTGGGCCGGTATTACCGAAAGGATCCACCCGGCCGTTTTGAAGTCAAGCTGGCCCTGGAGACCATCCTTTCTCTCGTAGCCGAAGCTCTTTGGCAGGGGGAGCCGGTGACCATCAGGGCCTTTGGTAGCTTTAAGGTGGTTGAGAGGGGCCCACGCCGCTGGCGGGATTTCAAAACCGGTGAGATCAGAAAGACCTCCGCCCGGAAGAAGGTGGTGTTTAAGGCCTCTTCTAAATTTTTGCAGGAGCTAAATTTTTAGTTCTTTTATTTTGAGCTGGAGATATTGACGCCCTTGAAAATGGCTGAATTCCAGGCTTCCGGCCAGGGCCCTGATCCGGGCCGGAGGATTCTGGCCGAACCGAAAATAGATGGCAGGCAGCCCCAGCCCCTCCTGCCACAGATAAAATTTGAGGTGTTTTTCGTTTACCAAATTGCAGGTGCGTACCTCAAAATCCTTTAAAGCGAAGAGGGGTTCTGGATAATCAGGCCCAAAGGGCCCGAGTTTGGCGTAATTTTCCAGAAAAGAAGGTTCAAGGAGGTGTCTTACCCGGACCCAGGCGTCAATGGTTAGTTTTCGTTTGGGTATCTTTCCCCGAAGGGCTTTGCGGACCGCCTCTTCAAAGGCCTGGGCGAAATCTTCAAGCTGTAGCGGACTAAGCTTCAGGCCTGCGGCCGCCGGATGGCCTCCGAACCCTTTTAAATGGGAACGGCATTCCTTAAGACACTGGTAAAGATTAACCTCCGGGATACTGCGGCCTGAACCCCGCCACAGTTCGCCGCTTTGGGATACCAAAATAACCGGTCGGTACAAGGCTTCCTGGAGACGGGAGGCCACGATACCAATCACCCCTATGGGCCAGTTTTCCCCCGCCAGCACGTAGGCCATTCTTTCAAAACCCAGCCTTTCTTTTATCAAGTTCAGGCTCTCTTTCAGTATCTTTTCTTCCAGACGCTGCCTTTCCGTATTTAAGCGGTGTAATTGAAGGGCAAGCGATCGGGCCTCCTGCTCGTTTTCAGTAACCAAGAGTCTGAAGGCCAGCTGGGCCTCTTTAAGCCGCCCGCCGGCGTTAATCCGCGGAGCCAGGCGGAAAAGGATGCCGTTGGTGTCAACGGGCCCCTCTTCGAGGCCTACGATTTCTTTAAGTTTCTGAAGGCCTATTCTGGTCGTCCTTTCTATTTCGCGCAAACCAAAGTAGGTAATGAGGCGGTTTTCTCCCTTGAGGGGAACGATGTCCGCCACGGTGCCCAGGGCTACCAGGTCTAAATATTTTTTCAGGTTGGGAATGGGGGCCCCGGCAAAATGTCCCTCCTGATAAAGGACCTGTCTTAAGGCCCTCACCAGGGCAAAGGCCACTCCTACGCCGGCCAGGTCCCGGCAGGGGTAACGGCTATCTTCCCGTTTGGGGTTGATCACCGCCAGGGCCGGCGGAAGCTCCCTGGGTACTTCGTGATGGTCTGTTATTATCACCTCAAGCCCCAGTTCCCGGGCCAGCTTGCAGGCTTCATGTCCGGTAATACCACAATCAACGGTTATAAGGAGCCTTGCGCCTTTCTCTACCAGAGGGGGAATGAAGTGGGCGTGGAGGCCGTAGCCGTCCTTTTCCCGGTGGGGGAAGATCACTTCAGGCTCAAGTCCTACTTCTTGCAAAAAGAGGTACAGAAGGGCGGTTCCCGTAACCCCGTCTGCGTCGTAATCGCCGTAGATGGCTATTTTTTCTTTCTTTTTGACGGCCCCTGCCAGACGGAGGGCCGCTTTTTCCATGTCTGGCAGGAGAAAAGGGTCAGGAAAGTGGGCCAGTTTGGGGTTTAAATGCTGGTAAATGGTTTGCGGGTCTTTAAAACCCCTGTTTACTAGAAGATGAAGCAGAAGGGGAGGAAGCCCAAGCTCTCTGGTGAGTTTTTCGACCAAAGGACGGTCAACCGGGGCGGCTACCCAAAAGGAGTCTTCCATGGACTTAAAGAGTAATGAACAAAGCTTCACCCCGTCAAGGAAGGAAATATTGGTAATCGTGAGTTTGCCGGCCGAAAAGGTTTATCTTTTTAAATTTTTACTTGAGGCCTGCGGGCACCTCGCCTTTCCCACTATAAAGAAAGGAGGGGTGGTTGAGCTCCGGCTGGACGCGGAAGAAAGGTCCCACCTGGAAAAATTTTTGGCCAGTCTGCCCTTTGAAGCCTCGTGGGAAATAACTGAATATTACTAATATCAAACAGGTGCTATCTTAAACAGTTCTTGAATTAAGCTGTGCCACAAGCTTGCCTTAAGCTAAAAGCTTATCTAAGCAATAAGTATGCCCTTAGCCTATGTAGAGACACTGTTAACCAATTTTGTAAGAAGACTCCGCGAAGAAAATTTATCTTCAGTTTACGTACATCCACAATTTGGTCCTTTGGCAGACAAAGAGGCGGTTTCTTTACCCTCAGCCGGTATTTATCCCCCGGTTAAGAGAGAAACTCCCCTTCTTATTCATCTGACGGTAACCGGCCGCTGTAACGCCCGTTGCCAGGGATGTATCAACACTACCCTGACCTGCCAGGACCGGGCTGAGGTTTTAAAGGTCTTTGAGACCGAGCCGGAAAGGGACGCCCGGGCCATTCTTCAGCTTATCCACCAAACCAGGGCCCCGGCGGTCACCCTGGCCTTTTACGGTGGGGAACCTTTTCTGGCTTTGGAAAAGATGGAGGCCATTGTCTCCCGTTTAGAAGAGCTTAGCGCGGTCCCTTTGCGCTACATGGTCTATACCAACGGCCAACTCATCGACCGGGCCGTTGCCCGGGATTCTTCCCTTTTATCAAAGATCTGGCTCCTTTCGGTCTCTATTGACGGCCGGCCAGCCCAGCACGCCCGCTTTCGACGCGGCACAGACCTTGAAACCATAAGGCAAAACCTGCGCCTGTTTCGTTCCCGCTCAAGGGCCCTGCTCCTTCAGTGGTCTACCCTCAGAGAGGGCCAGTCGCTCTGGGACTGCTTTGAGGAATTCCTCTTTCTTTACGAGCAGGGGCTTGCCGATTTCTTTTTCTGGCACCTGGCGGAGACCGATGAGCCCTTTAAAGACTTTTTGAGTTTTGCCCGCCAATACCACCGGGATTTACAAAAGATCCTGGCGGTCTACCTGACCTATCTGGCCAAGGGTGTTTTGCTCCCCATCGTGCCTCTAAACGACCTCTTGATTTTTTGGTTGACCGGGGCCCGGAGGGGACATTCGGCCTGTGGGGTGGAACTGGCCACGAATTTTGATCTGGTGGGTGGAAAGATACTGGCTTGCGCGGATCTTCCCCCGGAATTGGCCCTGGGAGACGTTCTTCCTTCAGGAGAGATAAGGCTAAACGGGCAAGAGCTTTTAAGGCGCCTGGTGGCCTACCGTGAGGTCCTGGGTTGCGAGCAGTGTGGGGTGTTTGCTTACTGTGGGGGGCGCTGCCCGGTCCAGGTTTTAACGGGCTCAGTTAAGCGTACCCTCTCCTATTGTCAGCTGACCAGGCTTTTTGTGGCCACCGTGGCCGAAGAAATGCCTGCTATTGAGCGCGCCTTTTCTCGCTTGGGGCTTACCCCCCAAAAACTTTACGATCATTCCGCTTTCCTCGCCTACTATACCGACGTCATCCCTTAATTTTGCTTGCCCCCCTCTCGGACCGGATTTAAATTTCTCGGCATGGGCCTGAAAGTCATCATCGTAGGGGCCGGAGAGGTCGGCTATTACCTGGCAGACCGGCTGGCCCTGGAAGGGCACGAAATCGTAGTGGTTGACCGCAGCGAGGATAAAATCAAGCGGCTTGAACGCTCCTTAAACGTGATGGCGATCAAGGGTTCCGGGGCTTCGGCCAAGGTTTTGGAAACCGCCGGAATAAAAGAAGCAGACCTCTTCGTAGCGGTAACGGATAGCGACGAGATCAACCTGATTTCCTGTCTACTGGCCAGGGAATACGGAGTGCCCCGTAAGGTGGCCAGGGTCCGCAGTGAGGACTATCTATCCCCCGGATCTCCCCTTAACGAACAAAAACTCGGTATCGATCTCATCATCAATCCCGCCCGGGTTCTGGCTGATGAAATCGTACGCCTGGCTGAGATTACCGAAGCTACGGACTGGGCGGAATTTGCCCGGGGCAAGGTGATCCTGCTGGGTTACCAGGTGAAAGAAAATTGTCCCCTGGCAGGCATGTCTCTGGCCAATTTGAAAGATTTGCGCGCCCTTTACGATTTCGTGATCGTGGCCATCGTCCGGGGGAACCAGACCATCATCCCCACCGGTAAGGACGTAATCAAGGTGGGGGACAAGATCTTTATCATAGCCAAAAAGCGGGATATTCCGGCCATCGAATATCTTCTGGGTTTTACCACCAAGACCCCTTCCCGGGTCTTTATCATTGGGGGAGGGCAGGTGGGGGCCTGGGTGGCCAAGCAGATGGAGGCCAAAAAGGTAGAGGTATATTTGGTGGAAAAGGATAGTGAGCGGTGCGAGGAACTGGCGGAATTTTTAAAGCGCACCGTGGTCCTTAACCTTGACGGGCTAGACGCCCAGGAACTCTTAAAGGAAGGGATTGACCGCTCTGACCTGGTCATAGCTGTTACCGACATCGACACCGTCAATATTCTGGGGGCACTTCTGGCCAAACACCACGGGGCCAAAAAGTGCATCGTGCGGATTGATCGCCCTGATTTCATCCCCTTGCTTAGCGATTTGGGGATAGACGTGGCCTTAAGTCCCCGGTTGCTGGCCGCCAATCAGATCCTGCGTTTCGTCCGCCGGGGCCAGATCCTTTCGGTGGCCACGTTTCTGGGTAGCGAAGCCGAGGTGGTGGAAATGGTGGTCCCTGATACCGAATTCTTCAGAAAGGGGCCAAAATTACAGGAGCTTGACTTTCCCGAAGGGGCGATCGTGGGAGCGGTTTACCGCTCAGGTGAGGTCATCATCCCGAAAGGGGCCACCACCCTGCTTCCGGGAGATGATCTGGTCATCTTTGCCAAAAGAGAGGCCCTCCCCAAACTGGAAAAACTCTTTTCTTCATGAGAATCGGAACCGTCCTTTACATCCTTGGCTGGTTTCTGCTCTTCTTCTCCCTGGCCTTACTGGTGCCGGGTGTGGTGGGCCTTTTCTACCATGAGAGTCCCAAGCCTTTTCTGGCTGCGGCGGCCATCTCTTTGGGTTTCGGGCTATCCCTGATGGCCCTCCTCAAACCCGAGAAAGACATCGCGTACCGGGAAGGGTTTGCCGTAGTGGTCTTTTCCTGGACGGCGGCGGGGGTCTTTGGGGCCCTTCCCTTCGTTTTTGCCGGGAAACTGGGCTTTGTGGACGCCCTTTTTGAAGCGGTATCAGGCTTTACCACCACGGGCTCCACGGTCTTTTCTTCCCTGGAGGACTTGCCCCGGGGGCTTCATTTTTGGCGGGCCTTTTCTCAGTGGTTGGGAGGGATGGGGATCATTGTCCTTTCTCTGGCCATCCTTCCCCTGCTGGGTATCGGCGGGATGCAACTCTATCAGGCGGAGATGCCGGGCCTTACCAAAGACAAGCTGGCACCCCGGATCCAGGATACCGCCCGCATCCTCTGGGGGGTCTATATCTTTATCACCCTGCTTGAGGTGCTCCTCCTCCTGGCCGGCGGGCTCAGCCTTTATGAATCCGTCTGCCACGCCTTCACCACCCTGGCCACCGGAGGTTTTTCTACCCGGACCGCAAGCGTGGCCGCTTTTGGCAGTGCATACGTGGATTATGTGATCACCGTTTTTATGTTCCTGGCCGGGGTCAATTTCAGCCTGCACTACCGTTTCTTAAAAGGGGATTTGGGCGCGTATTTCCGCAACGAAGAGTTCCGTTTTTATTGTCTGGTGGGTTTTTTGGCGGTTTTAATCTGTATGATCTTTAACTTCGTCTCCGATAATTACCGCGAAATCGGCCCCAACTTGCGCTATTCCCTCTTTCAGGTCTGGTCCATCATGACCACCACCGGTTACGGGACGGCGGACTTTGATCTCTGGCACCCGGTAACCCGCCTGCTCCTCCTGAACCTGATGTTTTTTGGCGGGATGGCCGGCTCCACCGGCGGGGGTATAAAACAGGTTCGGCTGCTCATCTTTTTTAAGTTCATAAAACTCCAGTTTCGCAAGTTAATCCACCCTAAAGCCGTAGAGATCATTCGTTACGACGAGCATAAGGTCTCCAACGAGATCATTCAGGCGGTGCTGGGTTTTATGGCCCTTTACGCCCTGGTCTTTATGGTGGCTAGTCTGTTGGTCACGGCCCAGGGAATAGACATCCTGACCGCGACTTCCGCGGTGGCCGCTACGCTTAATAACATAGGGCCCGGGCTGGAAGGGGTGGGGCCTACCAAAAATTTCGGCTGGTTGCCCGGTTTTTCCAAGCTGGTGCTAACTTTTTGTATGTTAGCCGGCCGGCTTGAGCTCTACACCGTGGTCATCCTCTTTACCCGCAGTTACTGGCGGGGCTTGCGCTTTCCTCTCTTCCGCTTCCCCCGGCGCTTGAGTTCTTAGTTCTGTCAGCCGATAAGACTTAAAGTCTGGATATCTGAGCAAAGAAAGCGGGGAGCATTTATGTCTACCGTGCTTGAAGCCTTGGTTTCTTCCGTTAAAGAGGTCATCAAAACCTATACGGGGCTGGAACCAGAGGTGGGGAAGCCCTTTGTGCGTACCGAACCCAAGGCCCTGGGCGACGTTTCCGCGGTAAATGGCCTGGCAGGTTCAGGTTTTACGGGGATGCTTACCGTTACCTTTTCCGAGGACTGCCTTTTCAAGATCCTGGCCGTCCTTTTTGGCAGCGCCCCCAAGGAGCTAAACGAAGAGGTGGGGGACGCCGCCGGAGAATTGGCCAACCAGATCTGCGGGGCCTTCAGGCGACGCTTTGAAGAACAGGGGATTTCCCTCCAGGCCGCGGTGCCGGTAATCGTGACAGGTAAGGGGCATTCCATCACCCCTCTCTGTACCAGCCAGCGGATGGCCGTCCCTTTCAAGGTGGACGGGGCGCAGATGGTGGTAGAGCTTTGCCTGGACAAAAAGAAAAATAACGGCTGAAGCGGCGCCCTTGGGCCTACGGGCAGGAGTTTCTGATCAAAGGCCATTTTTCAGGGGCTTCCCCCCGGCCCACGCTAAGCCCCAGCGCGTAGGCCTCTTTTAAGGCCGAAGGGTGCTCTTTGATGGCCCCTTTCTTTTCGATGCCGCGGTAAAAAAGCCCCCCTTCGTAACGGGCGTAAACGGCGTCAAAAAAATAACGTACCACCCTTTGAACGCCTTCAAAAAGCTTTTTGCCCTTGGTGGCGCCAAGACTCAAAAAAATGCCCCTTTTATCATGGCCAGAAGCAGGGGGCTTCTTTAAGACGTACTTTTTCACCCACCTGGCCTGGGCCCTTTCCACCATGGCCTGGGTGTAAGAGGTGACGTTGTAAAAAAAGATGGGAGAGGCCACCACGATTACGTCGGCTGCGTCTATTTTGGGGTATATTTTCTG